>JAHLLD010000010.1 GCA_020444325.1 bacterium | reverse complement strand
AATCTGCAATCTGCAATCTGCAATCTGCAATCTGCAATCTGCAATCTGCAATCTGCAATCTGCAATCTGCAATCTGCAATCTGCAATCTGCAATCTGCAATCTGCAATCTGCAATCTGCAATCTGCAATCTGCAATCTGCAATCCGCAATCCGCCATCTGCAATCTGCCATCTGCCATCTGCCATCTGCAATCTGCAATCTGCAATCTGCAATCCGCCATCTGCAATCTGCAATCTGCAATCTGCAATCTGAGATCTGCTCACATATACGTACAAGTGCGTATAGGCAGCAGCGATGTAATTCCATACTATTGGTGAGTCATACACCACAATCACATGCCAACAGACGCTCTCCATACCCTGCGATGCTGGAGATTGACCGTTTGAGCTGATTGCGCCGATGTATCCATGCGGACCGTACTGTTTTATGCGTACGGGTCGGCAAGAACAGCTGGCGTTGAATCTCCATATACACTGAATCAGAAACCAGCGGAGCAGGATCACGATGATATCTGCAAGTACACATAGATTGCGGTTTGCCCTGGCAGGCTGTGCGTTATTGCTGTTCGCCTTTCTCGTGGAAGGGCAGCAGGCAATGGCACAACCGGTGCCTTCCGGAGTCGCGCTGACCGTAACTACTTTGGTCGATGAGCTGGACGCGTCTGCTGACCCCTTGCTTGGAGCGGGAACCAGTTTGCGCGAAGCCGTCGAATACTCTGTCACCGGCGACAGCATCACGTTTGCTGCCGGATTGACAGGAACAATTTTTCTTCATCTCGGTGAGATCACATTCGGACACGATCTTATCGTTGCCGGCCCCGGACTGAGCAATCTCGAGGTCAACGGAAACGATCTCAATCGTATTTTCGTAGTTGACACGGGGTATGCCGTGGAGATGTCGGGGCTGACACTGGCCTCCGGACGTGCGGTTGACGGAGCCGCCATTCAGTCCTTCGGCTGGCTGAGTGTCTCCTCCAGTCTCATTCACTGGAGTACGGCGATACAGCGCGGTGGGGCGATCTACCAGGAAGGCGATACATTGCGTCTGACCGACACCCGCATCGTGCATTGCGAATCCTATATTCATGGCGGCGCAATCGCTGCAGTAGCCGGGTATGCACTCATAAGTACGAGTGACATTGCCGATAACACGGCCGGGGGCGACGGTGGCGGACTTTATGTCGCCGGCGCTTCCGCGATGGTCTACGGAAGCACGTTCAGCGGTAATTCCGCGAATGGCAGTGGTGGCGCAGCCTCGACAGCAGTTTCCGGAACTCTCGCACTGTCGAAATCCACGTTTAATGACAATCGCGCAGCAAATGGTGGCGGTATCAGCAATGCCGGTACCGTGACGATCACGAGCAGCACAATCAGCGGCAATGATGCCGATAACAACGGTGGCGGACTCCGCAATGGCGGAACCGCATCCTTTGATTTCAGCACCATCGCGTTTAATAATGCGACACAGGGTGGTGGTGTGCACAACAGCGGAACGCTCCAGCCGAAGCGCAGTCTTTTCGCGGAGAACGGTGCAGCAATGGGTCCCCAGGTGTACGGCACAGCCTCGACACAGGGGAACAACCTTGTCAGCGCCGCGAATGGAAGCTCCGGGTGGGGCGCCAGTGACATCACCGGCACGACGGATGAGCCGGTGCCATCCTCTCTCGATGAACTACGTCTTAACGGTGGATTGACGCGCACGCATGCGCTTCTTGTGTGTTCCCGTGCCATCGACGCTGTCAAAGACACCGTGGGGACGGGAATCATGACCGATCAGCGTGGACAGTCGAGACGTTTCAACGGCGATCACGATCTCGTTGCATTCCCGGATATCGGTTCCTATGAAGTGCAGATGACACTGGATGATATTCCGCCGATTATCAATGCGCATCCGGCATTTACCGTGTATCTCGATCCCGCAGGCGGTACGACGACAATTACGCCGGATACCGTGCTCCTGTCTTCCTACGACAATTGCGGCATTCTCAGCACCAGTGTTACCCCAACCAGTTTCACCTGTGCGGATACTGGCAAACAGGTGCTGACGCTCACCGCGATCGATCTGAGCCACAACCAGACACAGATCAATATCGAGGTCACCGTAAAGGACAACACGCCGCCGCAGCTGACGCTGCCCGCGAATCTTACGGTGGATGCCTCCTCCAACGCCAACACCTGTGGTACGACACTTACTGCAGCGCAACTTGGAACGGCCAGCGCCACGGATGGCTGCGGTACACCCACCGTATCCAATAACGCACCGTCATTTTTCCCTGTCGGTCTGACCGTTGTGGTGTGGACGGCAGAGGATGCTTCAGGGAATCAGTCAGTCGGCACCCAGACCGTTACGGTGAATGATGTGACAGATCCCACAATCACTGCTCCGGCAGCGCTTCAGCTCAACACCATCGGCAGCCAGTGCAGCATTCCGTTCAACCAGGTGATGCTTGGAACGCCGACGGTGAGCGACAATTGCACCTATGAGGTCACGAACAACGCGCCGGGGATATTCCCTCTCGGGACAACGACAGTGACCTGGACGGCAACGGATGCATCCGGGAACAGCAGTCAGGCGACGCAGGATGTGACAGTGATAGATGCCACACCGCCGAATCTGTTCGCACCGCCTGATCTCAAGCTTGTTGCGGATACCGGAACCTGTTCGCGCGACGGTGCAACGGTCAGCCTCGGATCCCCGACCGCTTCGGACAACTGCTCGGGCGTCGTGGTCTCAAACGACAAGCCCACAATCTTCCCGATTGGTGAAACCGATGTGACATGGACAGCAATGGATGGTGCCGGAAACATGACGCAGGTTGTGCAGAAGGTGACCATTTTCGACGGCGCACCGCCTTCCGTGGTCGCACCGCCGGATATTGAAGTCCCAGTGGACAACGGTACCTGTTACTGGACGGTAGACGCTCAGGTTCTCGGCAGCGCAACCAGCTACGACAACTGCAGTGTCCCCAACGTCACGAACAGCGCCGGTGTGACACTCACTGCCGGCTCGCACAGGGTTATCTGGACTGCCATCGACGCGAATGGAAATCGCGCGACGGACATTCAGATCGTCACCGTCGTAGGCGAGCCGCCCAGCATCAGCTGTCCCGGAAACATGACGGTACATACCGACCCAGGACTCCCGGGCGCAACCGTGAATTTCGCTCCGCCAACCGCATCGAGCGGCTGCTCCGAAGTTGAAATCATTCGTACTGACGGACTCGGCAGCGGGGACTTCTTCCCGGTAGGCGAGACGTATGTGGCCTACATGGCAATTGACGCAAGCAATCAGATCGCCATGTGCAGTTTCGTCGTCAAGGTCGAGGATCATGAAGATCCGCAGATCAACGTCAGTGTTGCGCCGCTGTATCTCTGGCCGGCCAACAACCAGATGGAAGAGGTCAAGGCAACAGTGGAAGTGTGGGACAACGTCCCTGGCGCGACCGCAGTGCTGACTTCCCTGACCAGCAACCAGAACATCAATGGCGATGTCGATGGTGTGACCCTCGGCATCCTGGACGAGAACTTCATGTTCCGTGCAAAGAACGTGCAGGGTGTGCGGACGTATACCCTCACCTACACGGCGACCGATACCTCGGGCAACAGCAGCGTGGCCTCCGCCGTTGTTACTGTTCCGACACAGAAGCCCAAGGATTTCGAGGAGGAAACCCTCCCGACGCCCGGACGTGTGACCCTCGCCCAGAATTATCCGAATCCCTTCAATCCCACGACACTCATTTCCTTCGGTACTCCCGTCGAACAGCACGTGGAATTGCGGGTGTACAATACCATGGGCATGCCCGTGCGTACACTCGTAAGCGGTGTGCTGTCAGGTGGCAGCTATACGGTGGAATGGGATGGTCGTGACGATCTCGGCCGTCAGCTCTCAAGCGGCGTGTACCTGTACATGATCCGCGCGGGCGACAGCCAGGTCGAACGGAAGATGATTCTGAGTCGTTGACGGAGCGCAACGCTCCAATACGTTCTGATGCCTGACCGCATCAGGGCATCCTGACACGGCATGGTCCGCCCGGGCTTCTCCTCAAAGAAGCCGGGGCGGACCATTGCTTGTTTTCCTCGTTTCGGACAGATATTATCCCTGCATGATTACGTTGTGTATCGCTTCGGCCGTTTCGCTTTACCGCGAGGGCTTGCTTCGTGCCCTGAACCAGGAGCGCGGCATCCTCGTAACCTCCACCGCTGCAAAGGCGGAGGAAGTGATACGCAGCTGCCACGGAGCACACCCGGAAATACTTCTTCTCGATCTCGCCCTCCCCGGACAGAGCACCGCTGCTCTCCTTCGCAGACTCAAACAGCGTGGCTGCCTCTGTATCGTGCTGCTGTTCGGAGCGCTCACACCGGAGGGAGCTGAACAGGCATCCAGACAGCGGCATCGTGGCCTTCTCTGTATCGAGGATGATGTCGAGGAGTATGTGCGAGCAGTTCACCGCTGCAGTGCAGGCGAATACTTCCTCTCCGTCTGTGCCGAGCAGCTCCTCGAAGGAGACAGCTTCACTGTTGCCCCACACATCGAATCAATCCTGACAGCGACGGAACTGCAGATATTGCGCGCAATCGCGGAGAACCGCACAAGCAGGGAAATTGCTGATGCGATGTACATCAGTTACAGAACAGTGCAGAAGCACCGCAGCAATATGGTTCGGAAGCTGCGACTGCAGGGGAGAAACGCATTGCTTACCTTCGCCATGGGACAGGCGCGAAAAGAACACTGAATACGCACAAGTGCGTATATGCTTCGCATGGGCTTTCCAGCATATTGAAGTACTCATCGCAGGAGTATGACGGGAAGCGCACGCATGTAACAATGCGTTGCAGCATGTGATACGGCTGAAGCCGGTGGAATGGTATGATGGTATTTCCATCATTCACATCATATCGGAGGTTGTATCACACCTATGAAAGCCAGACATGCCTACATGGTTCTGCTGGCGGTGCTGTGTTCCTTCAGTGCGCAGGCGCAGGAAATTGATCCTGCCGTGCTTGCCATTTCAGGCGGTTACGCCCGGACGGCATCCATGAGTATTTCATGGACCGTGGGACAGACAGCCGTGGCGACGCACCAGTCGCATGCCGGAACCATCAGTGAGGGCTTCCAGCAGGCCTTCCTCTCCGTGATTCCCATCCGGGAAGAGAGTATACCTTTCTCCCTCGATCTCTATCCAAATCCCACACGCTATTCCGTGCTTGTACGCATGGCCGGTGTCGATGAAGACATGACGCTTGTCGTCTATGACCTTCTCGGTTCCGAAGTCATGCGTGAGAACGTGCGCAGCGGTGACCAGGTCACGCGACTGACATTCGACAGTATGCCCAGTGGCCTGTACATGCTAGCAGCATTTTCCGGGAAAGGAAAACAGTTGGGACTCTACAAAATCGTCAAGGCACAATAATTATCACAGAGAATAAAACATCATGAGAAGCTTATTTGCTATACTCCTGCTCCTCCCGCTCTGTGCTGTCACCATGTTTGCCCAGTCGCCTACGCTGATGAATTATCAGGGTGTCGCACGGGATCTCGACGGTACAGTGCTGCAGGACAGAGAGCTGAGTCTGCGCATCTCCATCCTTCAGGATGGCCCCAATGGGAGCGCAGTGTACACCGAGCGGCACTCGGTGGTCACGAATGACTTTGGCATGTTCACACTGCAGGTCGGTGCCGGTGATCTGCGACAGGGAGCACTCGATGCGCTTCCCTGGGGTGAGAACAGCTATTGGTTGCAGGTGGAAATGGACGAGAACGGGGGAACGGATTATTCCCTTCTCGGTTCCTCCCAGCTGCTTTCCGTACCGTACGCTTTCCACGCATTGCACGCGACTGAAGCCGACCGGCTGCGCAACGGCGATGCGAGTGGAAACCAGACGAACGGGTCAAATTCACTGGGCAGTCCGTGGTCGACCTTCGGGAACGAAGGTACAAACGCTGCGCAGGATTTTGTGGGAACATCGGATCGTGTCGACCTGGTGTTCCGCACCGACAACATCGAACGTATGCGCCTTACGGCCTACGGCAAACTCGGTATTGGCACCGACCACCCGGCAAGCAAGCTGGATGTTTCGGGCAATGCCTCCATCGGGCAGAATTATGCCGGCAACATCGAAGCGCCGGAGAACGGAATGATTGTCGAAGGACATGTTGGTATCGGCGAGCCGAATCCGACAGCGGAGCTCGAAGTATCGGGTGAACTCATCGTCGGTGAGCACTTCACCGGGATCAACCTCCCACCGCTCAACGGTGCGCTGTTTGAGGGACGCGTTGGCATTGGAACCGCCGGTCCGGGCAGCATGCTCGGCGTCAGTGGCGGACTCTCGGTCGGTGGTAACTTTTCCGATAACGAGGCTCCTGCTGATGGCGCCGCGTTTGAAGGGAAAGTGGGAATCGGGACAACCATACCGAAGAGCTGGTTGGGCGTCGCGGGGAACACATCCATCGGCGCGGAATATGCACGCACGTATGAAGCCCCGAGCAACGGACTCCTCGTGCAGGGTGATGTTGGTTTTGGCACACCTGCCCCGCTGAGCAGACTGGGTGTCGCCGGCAACGTCGCCATCGGATCCGACTATGCAGGCGGCTATCCGGCACCGGAGAATGGACTGATGGTCGAAGGACCGATCTGGTCCGGTGTCACCGAATCGGAATATGCCTTCCATGTTGTCGGCAACAGCTATCTCGACGGAACTGCGGAGATTACCGGAAACACGATTGTCGGTGGCACGATGGATATTGATGGCGTCACAACCATTCATGACCTGACCGATGTCCCCGTGATCCAGGATATCTATTCGATCAATGAATCGAACTTCCTTGGCAGTTTCCATACGAAAGGTGGCGCGGGCGTGGAGAAGAACCTCAACGTTGGACGCGATCTCGGCGTAGGGTACGATGCATACGTCGGTCGCAACCTCAAGGTTGGCGGCACTGCCTCATTTAAAAACCTGATCGTGGAAAACTATGCGGACATCGGCCGCAATCCGGATCCCACCTATGACAGTCTTCTCAATCCCACCCCGATCGCCCCGATCACACTGATCAATAAAGGTGAGACGGTACTTGAAGGTTTGACCAGCATTACCAACAGCACGCAGTCGACAGGCAGCAGCAATGGTGCCCTCGTTGTCGATGGTGGTGTAGGTATCAAGAAGAATCTCAATGTGAGCGGTAAGACCGTCGTCGACAACACCGCCGGATCTTCCGGAAGCAGTTCGAGTGCGGCATCCCATCCGCTGTATGTGAAAGGCAAGAATCAGGGCGTGGCCGTGTACCTCGATGTCAATGCCAATCACGACAACGAGTACATGGGATTCTGGGACAAGGGCGGCAAGCGCGGCAGTATCCAGGCGGAAACGCAGGCAGAACGTCTGCTCAGTCTGGATTATATCCTGATGACCCTCCGCCATGTGTTCGATGTCAGCGATGCAGCAGTTGAACTGATATCCGAAGTCACGGATTTCCGTGTCGGTGTCGGACTCGGTGTTGTTACGGTCTCCCCGGGTATCGCAAAGATCGTCTACGCGACAGCGAAGATCATTCTCCTCGCCGTTGAAGTGGGTGTGGAGCAGGCACGCTACATTCAGGATTTCGGCGTCGCATACAATTCAGGCAACGCGGATTATGCCGAGTGGCTGCCGCGTGCGGACGCATCGGAGAAGTTCATTTTCGGCGATATCGTCGGCGTGCGTGGTGGAATGATCAGCAAGGACATCCAGGACGGAGACATGGTCATGGTGATCTCGAAATCACCGATCGTTCTTGGAAATACCCCGCCTGAAGGCGATGAAGACAAGTATGAGATGTGTGCCTTCATGGGACAGGTTCCCGTCAAAGCCGTCGGCCCGGTCAATCCCGGTGACTACATTCTCCCGACCGGTGACAACAACGGTGTCGGTTACGCCGTCGCACCTTCTGACCTGACGGCCGAGCAGGCATCCTCTGTCGTTGGTGTTGCCTGGGGTACGCTCGCAGCCGGTACGCCCGGTTACGTGAACGTTGCCGTGGGTATGCCCGTGCAGTCGAGTGTCAGTGTTCTGCAGAAGCAGGATGAAACGATTGCAAAGATGCAGGCACGCATGACTGCGATGGAGAGTGTGCTCCGTGAGCTCGTTCCGGATTTCGACCAGCGTCTCGCCCGTTTTGGTGTTGATGCTGAGGCGGGTGACGGGACGACAGCGCAGCCCGCTCCCGGGGATGCGCAGGTCCACAGTGTCACGGGGAATGAAGATCCGATCCCCGGTGACGCAGAACCGAATCCCGACCTCATTACCGAAGACGTCTTTTCCCAGGCGCTCGGTGTCGTGCGGTCAGAGCTTCGCGGACTCGGACACGACCCGAACGATTTTGCCCTGCTGACGGAACTGGAGAACAACTCTTCTTTCCGTGCCACATACATCGAGGCTTTGAAAGCCATGGTGCGTAGTGGTGGCAATCGTGAAGAACTGGAACGGATTATGAAAAACGTACAGTAGGAAATACCGGAAACCCTCGAAAAAAGAATCCCGCAATTGCGGGATTCTTTTTTCACCTGAACGCTTTTCCGTTGAATGGAAGCCGAAGTACAAATCGATTGCCATGCGGTTCATTCGGCTCTGCCCACACTTCGCCTCCGTGCGCATGCGCAATGCGTTCAGCAATCGCCAGCCCGAGACCGTGTCCATGTGTTGCGGCATGCGCGCGTTGAATGGACCGTTTGAAGATGAGATCACGATCTGCGTCAGGGATTGTTTTTCCAAAATCAGCGACGCTGATATCAACGCCGGTTGCATGCCGTACGGCATCGATAACCACGCGCCTCCCCTCGCTTGCATGCCTGATTGCGTTGCTGAGATAATTTTTTATCACCTCAACGATCACGGGATTCGCCTCAACGGTAAGACGGGGGTCAATGTCTATCTCACATTCCATGCCGGCCCGCTTGAGCTGTGCTTCATATTCTTCATACGCACGCTCGACCAGTGCCTTGACGAAAAGCGTTTCATGCGGGATGCTGTCGAAGACCGTGGCATGACTGAGCGTCCTGGCATTCTCAATGATATCGATAAGCCTTCCGCTGCTTCGGTAAACGATGTCGAGCAGTTCATCCTGCTGTTTCTCATCTTTGAGCAGCGTTGCCGCATTGCGAATGGTGCCTGCCGGATTCGAGAGGTCGTGCGTGATGATATCGAGCAGCAGTTCCTTGATCGCATTGGACTGCGTGAGCTGTTCGGACTTCTGTTCCGTAATTCGCTTTTGCTCTTCGAGCATGGCGAGTGCTGACATCCGCCGCCGTCTCGCTGCGACGAGGAAACCGATGAACGCAAGCGCGGCGATGGTGAAGATCGAAATACCGATGACCAGGGTGCGCTGCCGCGCAATTGTCATCTGGTGCAGTGTGAGTTCCGACCTCAGTTCGGCATTTTCGGCCTCTCGTTCTGCAGCAATGCTGATGGACTGCAGCTCTCTGATTTTCGAGCCTGCCGACGCCTTCTGCAGGCTGTCATTCAGTGCGTGAAATTTTTTCTGCCATCTGAGGGCGGAGGCATACTGCCCACGCTTCTCCTGCACGCGCGACAGTCCTTTGTATGCCATGGATTGTTCATGCAGCAGACCCTGCGCCACGAGCTTCGGCAGCACATTCCTGTACAGATGTTCCGCCTCGTCATATTTGCCCTCGAGCATGCGGAGTCCGGCGAGTCCCATTGAATTGAGAAGCACTCCGTATTGCATGCCATTGTCTTCCGAGATCTGTATGCTTCGCTGATACATCTGCTCAGCCAGGTTGAAGTCGCCGTCGATGCGGTACGAATTCGCGAGATTGTGATAGTTCTGGGCTTGCGATCCCGGCAGATCGAGCTGCTCGGCAAGGGAGAGGGAAAGAAAATAGCATTCACGCGCGCTGTCGAGCTTTCCGAGCAATTTATACGTAACGCCGAGGTTTGCGAAGTTCGTGGTCAAATGCTGGAGATCATTCTCTTTCAGATTGTGGCTTATCGCGCGTTTGTAGAAGCGGATCGCAAGTTCATTCTCCCCAAGCGAGCTGTTGTCGCTGGCGATGTTGTCGTAAATCACGGCCAGTGTGGCATGCATGTTCATCTGCTCGAGCAATTTCGCAGCTTCCAGGTTTGCTTCGATGGAAGCGGCATAGTTCCCACGCCGCGAGAGTGTGTTCGCACGGTTGGAGAGCAGCTTTGTATAGAGCAGAGTGTCACACGAAGGATCGATGTGTTGCTCAGCCATACGGAACGCAGCCAGGGCGCTGTCCGTTTTTACATGTTCATTGAGCAGAATGCCACGCAGGATATAGGCGCCGGCGATACGTTCGTCATTTGCGGAAGTTGTGGCGGCATGGATAGCGCTATCACAGTATTGCTGTGCGGAATCGAACCTGTCGAGTTCGAAGTAGAGGACGCCGAGCGATTGCGCAAAGAGCGCTTTTGCGGCGGGATTATGCATGGAGTCGGCGATGTGAAATCCACGTTGCAGCAGTGTAATGGCCCGGCTGCGATCGGAAGCAGAGGAAGCTCTTATGCGGGAATTGATGCGTTCACAGGTCTGCAGGAAGACATCAGTCTTGTCTTCGTCTGAGGCCGATGAATCCGTGTCCCCGCACTGCGTGAACAGCAAGGGAAGGAGTACGATGAAGACATAGTGGGAGGGCCGGTATACGAATCTGCGAAAATGACGTCGCATAAAACCGCTTTCATGGAATGGCGCGCTATCGCCAGGAACAAAGTATCTGCTTTACTCTAATAAAACAATTACTTCCTGGTGGCGAGGAGGAAGTAAAGGCCTTCCCGCTCCTCCATCGATGCAGTTGCAAAGCCGTGATCATGCAGCATGTTCGCAAGTTCATTCACAGGAGGCAGCACGTCACGGGCGACTGCCGGATGCGCTTCACGGTGCATGGCGTTGAGCGCAGAATGATCCATGAAATGCATGATACACAGTGTACCGTTCGGAAAGAGACAGCGATAAAACTCCTGCAGCGCGCGCTGCGGCTGTGTGAAATGAGGAAACACCCTGAAGCAGTAAACGGCATTGAAACTGCGATCGGGAAAGGGGAGGGCCTGCGCGTCGGCCCGCACGTAGTTTATCCCGTTGCGTGCGCTGTGGGTCTTCCGGGCCATTGCAAGCGTTTCCCGGGCGATATCACACGCGACGATACTGCTGCTGCCACCGGCGAGCAGATGTGGAAACAGCACGCCTGTTCCGGTACCGACATCCAGCACGTTTCCTTTGCAGGGCAGCTGATTGTTGCGAAACAGCACTTCCAGCCGTGGGTGCTGCTCCTCGAGATCACGCATCCATTTTGGAGCGAGACTGTTGAAAAACTGCTCACGCTGAAGGCGCTCGGTCATGATACGGCTCCTTTCGGGGACGCCATCTCAAGCTGAGGATAGCGGCGCACGATGAACGCATGCGCGGGTGGCAGTACGAGCAGCTGAAGGACGACACCGGGGAGACCGAGAAGGACCAGCGCTGTAGAAAGCATGGCATGACGGAATCCGAGCAGCTCTGTCATGGTGAGCAGCATTCCATACAGTAGTATTCTGTCTATCACCAGGGCGGCTGTGAGGGAGAAGATCGGCCGCCAGCCAGCGCGCCGATGCAGGATGCCGCTTACCACGGTAATAACGGGAAGTTCGATCAACAGAAGAGGAAGGACTGGTGGAGAAAGTGGCGGCATGCCTGTCAACAGCCACGACAGCAGCGGCGTCAGGAAGGCGACATTGAGTGCGAGACGCAGAGGCAGCAGCAGCGCTCCGGCAAGTACCGGAAGAAACATCGGCAGCAGGCTGGCACCGAGTCCGATTGCGTGAAATAGCTGAGGGAGGAGTACACCCAGCGCCATCAGCATCGCAGCGAGCGGAAATCTCCGTACGAGCATCTCCCTCTTCGTACCGCCGTGGTCAGATTGAGTCGATGGCATACCGCACTCCTGTCAGGAAATAAGCACCGGGTGCAGCGTAACCGGGGAGCACCTGGTAATGCCTGTTTAACACATTCCTTGCCTTGACGAAGACTTCGATGAACGATAGTTGCCACGATCCGGTGATGTCGAGAACATGATACGCCGGCATGGGGAGGGACTCGTTATTCCCCGCAAACAGCGACTGCACATATTGTCCCATGATGGCAACACGCATGGGGCCTTTCTCTGCACGGATCTGATACTTGAACATCTGGCCGGGATTGAAGGCTGTCAGTGATCCTGCATCAAGCATGCTCCATGCACATTGGAGCTGCAGGGCACGCATGGGACGATATCGCAGCAGTGCTTCCACGCCCTGCAACGTTTCATCTGTGGCATTTTCGAAGCGTACCGGAGGAGGGGGCAGTTGCGTCGGTACGGCGAATATCATGTCTTCCACCCGAGTCCGGTACGCGGAAAGCCGCAGCGATGCACGTGACGCCACGTATTCGATTCCGCCTTCGTAGCCCAGGCTTTTCTCTTCCTGCAAATCCATATTCGAGGAGGGAAACAGTACGAGTTCACGTAACGTCGGATAGCGGAAACCGCTCTGTACATTGGCGTAGATACGCAGACCGGACAGGGGGGTATAACTGATGCCGGCATTGGGACTGAACCCGCCGATCTCAAGGCTGTGGTACTGGTAACGCAAACCGGCCCTGATGTGCAATGCGGAGAGCGGACTGTACATTGCAAGAGCATAAACGCCCCCTGTTCGCAGGGTATGATCGATATTGTCGAGATTTGCCTTTCCGCCATACTGGAGGAGATCCATACCGGCCGCGAGGCTCAGGTCCCGGTGAAGGTTGACCTGCTGATAGGTAGAGAATCCGAAACTGCGATCATCACTGACAAAGCCATCATAGAACTCATGATGTCCTGCGTTGACATACAGCTGCGTCGAACCGGTCACACTGTGAAAGGTGTTCTCCAGCTCAACCTGAGCCATCCCCCGTTTGATATCGCCATAGGTGCCGAGTTCCGCAGGGTCGCCAACGCGCGTCGGATCGTCGAAACGTGATGGTGCATAGCGTCCGCGAACGGAGAGTGCCCATGTCTTGGAAATGGCGTACTCCCAGGCACCCTGGACATGGGTGCTGCTGAAATCACTCTGCGGAACGTGTCCGTCTGAGCTGCCATGACGCAGCGAGAGCCGCACTCCGTGCTTTTCCCAGGACCGGCGAAGTGAAAGTGCCCCGTTCCAAGTGTTCCAGCTGCCGCCTTCAAGTGAGGCCTGCAAACCGCTGCCGGAAATCCCGCTGCTAACGACGTTGACCACGCCTCCCATCGCCGCACTCCCGAACATGGTAGAGGAGGGACCGAGAAGGACATCCACCCGCTCGACATCATCCATGCCGTAAACGTCAGGCAGGGGATGTCCGAAAATTCCCATGAAATCAGGATGTCCGTCAATCATCAGGGCGACACCGGTGTTCGGTTTCCCACCGAGACCACGAATCGAAACCATGCCCGTCCCTTCAGTTCCCACGCCGAAGCCACCCACCCGGGTTTCCACCACGTATGCCGAGGGGACCTCCCATTGCAGTGCCTCGAGCAAAGAGTGGTCGGCGACGTATGGAAGGCTGCGTCCGTCAATGACCGCAATGGCATTGCTCTCACGGGAAAGTTTGGTGCTGTAACGTCCGGCGACGATGACGACGGAGTCCTCGAGAACATAGTGCCGGGAAGAATCCCCGGCTGCTGCAGGATTCTGTGCACGGACAATGGAAGGGAGGAGGAGAGAAAGGGCGGAGAGTGCCAGGATAAGGTGCTTCATAATGCGTGTCGTTGATAGTAACACGAAAATCAAATTCGTGTTACTAACCTACGACAGCCGGTTGCAGGAAACAAGCGTAATCCATCCGTTTATTTCCTAATCCTGGTGGCGGAAGGTTGTGGATTGCATTCCGGGTGGCAGTTCCAGTTCATGGGCACGCAGCAGTTTCTCATCGGTAAGGATGCGGCGGGTGGGACCATCAGCTGCGACGTTCGTCGACAGGAGAATGACACGGTCGCAGCAGGCGGCGACGAGGTCGAGGTCGTGGGAAGCAAGGAGGAGGGTAAGCCCTGGCCGCGAATTCAGCCAGTCGATGAGCATGCGTCTGTGCCTGGGATCCAGATTGCTCGCGGGTTCGTCCATGGCGAGTACTGCCGGTTGCATGGCAATGACCGCGGCGATCGCGGCTCTACGCTGTTCGCCGACGCTCAGCTCGGCGGGATTGCACTCAGCGCGGTCGAGGAGGTCGACATCACGCAGAACATCGGATGTGCGCTGCTCGATCTCGGGTCCGGGGAGTCCCTGCGCGGCGAGACCGAAGGCGATATCCTTGCACACCGTGGGCGAAAACAGCATATCATCCGCCTGCTGGAACACAAGTCCGATCCTTGTGCGCACCTTGTCCGCAGTGGAAGCGGAGAGGGTGATGCCGTCAATCGTGATGCTGCCGGTGACGGATTGCAGTCCGAGAAGTGCACGAAGCAGAGTCGATTTCCCCGCGCCGTTGGGACCGATCAATCCGACGCGCTCCCCCTTTGCGATGGAAAAATGCACGTGCCCGAGTGCGCGTCTGCCGTCCGGGTAGTCGCAGCTTTCAATGGCACAGTGCAGAAGAGTATCGGTTGAGGGCGCAATCATGAGAGCAGCATCAGGATAGTAAAAAGCAGCAGACTGGCAAGCACCGCGATGCTGTCACGCATACGCCATCCGGTGTGCTCATCATCGCTGGTGTACTGCAACGGGAGCGTGCCGCGAAATCCCCTTGCGGCGAGCACATCCGCCATGCGTTCGCTTTTCCCCACCGCACGTAAAAGGAATGTCGTACTGAGGTAGGAGGCTGCGAGCAGTTTACGCGGCAGGGAGCGTCCCGCACCGCGTACACGGATCGCCATCATCGTACCTCGAGCTTCGCGTTGCAGCTGCTTCAGAAAAGAGTTGGCGAGCCAGAGCAGTGTCACGGTGGTGTCCGGCAGGTGCATGCGCTTCATGGCGTTGACCACACGCTCGATCGGGATGCATAGAATGAACAGCAGTGTGCTGCATCCGATAAGAAAAATGCGCCCCGACACCATGACGCCGCCTGTGAAGGCAACAGCGTCCACCTGCAGTCCTTCACCCCGCTGCTGTGCTGATGCGAGTGCTGCCAGCACACCGATGAGCATGCTGCCGGGCAGCAGTACACGGGTACGCCGCAGGAGCATGAACAGCTTGTGGGTGAATCCTGCGAATGCGAACAGGAGCAGCGCGGCAAGAGCGAGGGCAGTCAGGTGAGGGAGCAGGATCAAGGTGATAACAGCAGCAAGCAGCATGAGCATTGCGGCGCGTGCATCGACGCTGCATTCCCCGCCATGTGTCACCACGTTTCCGCCTGCATGCATCGCCTACTCCAGTCCGGCACCGGCGGAAGTGAGATGCAGTCCGCCATGCTTCACCCCCTTGATGGAAATGATTGCGTCGGCGAAGCGCTTGATGTCCTTCGCCCGCCCGTGGAGCAGAATGACCTCGAGACAGTTGTCGTGATCGAGATGCACATGCGTGTTGCTGATAATCGATTTGTGATGATCGTGCTGCAATGCGTTGAGCGTCTCTGATATTGCCGTTCGATGATGGTCATACAGGAGAGAGATCACGCCGGCAACGACCCTGTCGCTCGCGATATCTTCCTGAACGAGCTCCCTGCGGATCAGATCGCGAATAGCTTCACTCCGATTGGGGTAGCGTTTGCGCGTTATGAGACGGTCAAACTTTCGCATTAAGTCCTCAGGAAGGGATACGCCGAATCGTTGCAGTTTCATGGAATGCTCCAGGTTTGTTCTCCGAAAAGTAACACGATTGTCTGAAAAGTAACATGGCTGCCGCACTGTGCCGCCTGCTGATATGCACTTTCTGCATAATACCCGCCACGGATTTATGCAGATTCTGCATAATCGTTCATCAGAGATACCCTATTATCCGAAAAGAAAATGAGTCCGGAGCAACGGACTGAAATTCACCTGATGATCATTGGCATACTGCTGCGATGCTTCCCGTCCGTGATTTCAACGAAATAATATCCCCTGCGTAATTGCTGCACATCGAGACGGATGCGCTGTTTCCCGGGAGCGTGTGCCACGTGATGATGGGTGACGACGCGTTTCCCGGTCACATCGTGGATCGCAAGCTGCAGCGGACCCGCGTGCGCTGTTCGGAAGCTGACGGTGACAGCATGCTGCGCGGGCTGTGGTGCCAGGGAAAGGATGTTGAGCTGTTGTGCGGCTGCTGACGTCTCCTGACGAATGCCGACGGGAGGGAGGTACTCAAATGCGCCGCAGTCTACCGGGCCGGCGGAGGGACGTGCTTCATCCTGCAGCGGATGACGGTACTGCATGCCGGGCAGCAAAGTGAAGCCATCTGCGGTGCCCGGATCGCTGCCTGCATCAATGGCCGGGGATGAGGCCATGAGCGTGAAATCCCCCGCCCCCGGATTCTGAAATCCCGCATCGGCGATGTCGCGACGCGCGATATTGGAGGCGCTGTCGAGCAGAAGGGTCGCGCCGCTGACTGGTGTTGCGCGTCCCGCAAAAATATTGTTGTACACGAGCACGGTATCCGCCGGCGAACTCGGGAGCGTGACGAAACCGCCGGCGCCGCGCGCTGTGACAAATGTGTTATTAACTACGAACAACGCCCTGCGGGGATTACTGTATCCCTCATGGCCGAATCCCAGCAGATTGGAATTGTCCGTGTTGAGTCCGTGATCCATCACATTCCCGACGATCACCGCGAGTCCGCCATTCGGAATGTCGATTTCGCGGCTCGTACGCCCCCCGTTCGCTTCATCGAGCCTGTTGTACAGCAGCCAGGTCTCGTGCGCGCGGCTCTTGACGTTGTGCCCGATGACTGCGTCATGGCTGTAGCAGAAGCGCATGGTGAATCGTCCCACATGGTTGATATACATGTTGTGCGAAAAACCGTCGCCATAGCCGTTGTCGGCGAACTCGCAGTACTCGAACAGAATATGACTCTCCGCGTCGTTGCTGGTGAGAATTCCCATTTCATTGTGGTGGAAGTAGCAGTGCCGCAGCGTGAGATTCCTTCCTTCCTGCCGTATTCCGGCACCATTCTTGTCCGGCACGCGCGCACCGGAGAATTCAATTCCTTCCACCACGGTGTCGTTCCCCTGTATGACCCAGATCGCCTTCCCTCCATACGTTTTGTCACGCACGTGTACGCCGCCCGTGCCACGAATCAGCAGCCGGTCTGCCGTCCACCGGGCGGCGTCGGCATATTCCCCGGCATCAATCAGAATGGTGTCGCCATCCTGAGCGGCGGACGCAGCATGGCTCGGCAGCGTAAGGTTGCGGGATGGACCGACATGAAGGATGCGTGCGGACGCTTCGGGAGCGGTTACAAACAGCAGGGCCGCAAAAAGTATGCATAGTATCTGGCGCATGGGGAACTCCTCAGAGCACTGCAACAACGTCGAGGGAAGTGATGGTCCCGGGCAACAAGATACGATACTGGAAACGGAGAAGCAGGTCGGTGGGGTGCACTTGACAACAAGTCAGATAATCGTATCTTTTATTCACTCTCACTTTCTCCATAGACTCGTCGCGCGCGCAATTTCTGACTGCATAGATTCGGAGGTATGGTCATGCGTTGTATCATGCTCTTTCTGGTCCTGGCGCTGTGGGGAACGGGGGTGACGGCGCAGCAGGATGTCTGCTTTCGCGTGGATATGCGGGACGCTCTCGACCGCGAGTTCTTTCGTCCCGACAAAGGTGATCGCGTAATCGTTCGGGGCAATTTCACGGGGTGGGTCGGAAACGATCTCGCGCTCCGTGCGTCCGATCGCGACGGAATCTATTCCGGTGTATACATGCTCTCGCCGGATGCGGGGACGGAAATCGAATACAAGTATGTCATCCTCAAAGCGGACAGTTCGGTGTACTGGGAGTGGCAGCCCGATCCGGACAACCCGCCTTTCGGGAACCGGAAAACGACGTTGACCGGGAATGCCCAGAATCTCCCGCAGGGTACGTTCACGCTGGACCGCTATGATCTTGCGGCTGTCGGCATGCCGGTACTGTTTTCGCAGGAGGAACTGCTCGAGGACTTTGACCGGCTGCAGCGCCGGTTGCTTGATTCCCACTGCAAGCTCTACGCGCATATCACGAAAGACAGTCTCGACGCACTGTTCACCGATATGCGCGCGCGTATCGACCGGCCGATGTCACCGAGAGAGTTCTTTCCCATCGTAGAGGCTGTTACCGGGAGCCTGGGCTGTGGTCATACGAGTCCGTGGATGTCGGAAGCCTACTGGACCTATGCCGCGGATGCCCTTTTCCCCCTGCAATTTCGTCTCCTCGACGGCAAGGCCGTCGTGACCGGGTATCATGGTGAGAGGCGCAGTGTCGCCCGGGGCAGCGTCATCGAGTCCATCAACGGACGACCCATACAGGACATCATCGATGCGCTCACGGCGAACTATGCGGCGGATGCCTTCAATCCAGGATTCCGGCTCGAGCAGGTACAGCGCCGCTTTCCGATGCTGTACGCACGGCGCTACGGATTTTCTTCCCATTTCAATGTCTTCTGTAAATTGCCCGGACGCAACACCGCGGTCAGGCTCTCGGTGCCCGCAGCGGATTATCAGGAAGTCTATGCCGATGTTTTTCCGGAGCGCAAGCCCGGTCTGAGCGTCGAGGAAGAGGAGGGACTTGCCACGATCCGTATTCCGACGTTCGGGTACTACGACAGGGTGGAATATTTTCGATCGTTCATGGACAGCTGTTTCGCGGTGCTGCAACAGAAACAGGTCTCTCGCCTCATTCTGGATCTGCGTGGCAACGATGGGGGCGATCCGTTCTGCGCAGCCTGTGTGCTGCGCCATCTCACGACAGCACCATTGAAATATTTCGCTTCCGCGGATGACAGATATGCGCAGCTGGCTCAGCCTCTCCCGCGGGCGGAACATGTTTTCACGGGCAAGCTCTTCGTCCTCATCGACGCCTGCTGTTTCTCGACATCGGCGCATTTCGCTGCCCTTGTCAAGTACCATGAGCTCGGTACCATCATCGGCGCAGAAGGAGGGGGGAATTACCAGTGCAATGCATATACGGACAGGTGCGACCTGCCGAACTCGCGCATCATGGTGTTTATCCCGAGAAAGAGCGTTGCGGTTGCGGTGAAGGACATGGACGATGCACACGGCGTGCAGCCCGACCACGTGGTCGAGCAGGGATACCGCGATTTTCTTTACGGGATGGATACGGTTATGCAGTACAGCCGCGAACTGGCGATGAAAGGAAACTGACGAAATTGTAACTTGCATTCGAAAGCAGGAAACATATATTGAGCTCCGGATACCGACTATCGCTCAAGCCGTATCATACATTTTTAGGGAAACATTATGAGCAGGTTCAACCGGACCGCAGGTCCTGTCTTTCTATTCTTATTCATTGTCCTGCCCCTCACAGCGAGTGGACAGAAGGCAGACTCCACCGCAGATGTGGAGGGTGCCGTGATTGGTGCTGATGCCGCGACGGGGGATATTCCCGCCTTCGCGTATCATGCCGACAACTATCGTATCCGCGTATTTCCCGAACTCTCGTTCGGATTGCGCATGCAGATCGCGAATCCTGATCTCGGTGGTCAGGATGCCTTCTATACCGAGTCAACCAGGCCTTCTGCCGACAGTCCCCTGGCATCGATCGGACTGCAGACGCGTCTGCAGATCAATTCGTGGCTGGGAGTAACCGCGAGTACGGAGTACTGTCCCCTGGGTGGACACAGTTCCATCAACCACTCCACTGACTGGATTCGCTCCGCACTGACGGTGACAGGACACTTTACCCCACATCCGACGAGCATGTTCAGTTTCTACGGCGGTGCCGGGGTCACGCGCATCGACTATGAATTCAAGGGGTATCCCGTCGCAGCGGGAAGAGACATTGTCCGGCACATCAAGTCGCGGGAAGTCGGGATGCATATGCTCATGGGCGCCGAAATCGACATGATCGGTGGACCGATTCTCGGGATGTCTGTGGGTTACGACTTCATGCCGACCGTGGAAGATGTCAGTACCTCCGCCTTCATCGGCGGTGCCTACCTGTTATTTCAGTTTTAAGGGAGAACACAAATATGAAACGCATTATCAGTATAGCACTGGCCAGCGTCCTGCTGCTGTCCGCCTGTGTGCACGTCGATCCGGTGAGAGATTACTCGCAGCTTCAGCAAAGCGACCAGAGCGCAACATTGTCCGTACTCACCCGGGATGGCGCGGTATATCATCTTGACAGCTATGACCTTGAAAACGATGCGTTGCAGGGGAAAGGCAGCCGGGAAATGGAGGGATTTCGCGCGAGCTTCGACGGGGATATCCCCCTTGACGATATCGAATATGCCCAGGTCGAGCGCAGGGATGAGTCGGGGACGATATTCACCGTGGCAGCCGCGGTGGTGTTCACCGGTTTCGTCGCGGCAGCGATATTGCGGGAGAGTAAAACGGAAATCCGCTCCGAAAACCCCGAGTCCGAATCCTGTCCCTACGTCTACAGCTGGAACGGGGAGGAATACGTACTCGAAGCAGAAACATTCGGAACATCCCTCGGCAAATCCCTGCAGCGTGGCACAAGGCATGTGCTGCCTTCGCTGCATGAAGAACAGGGAGAGCTGCGCATTCGCATGACGAATGAGCGTCCCGAGACGCATTACATTGACCGCGTGCGTCTCTTCCGCTATGCCCACAGGGCGGATCAGGAACTGTACCTCGACAATAACGGCGGAGCCTGGCTCTGCAGTGCCTCCACCACCATGCACCGGACAGCTGCGGCGAAGGATGGAGGGGAGTACATCGTGCGTTGTCCTGAAGATGCAGAAACGGCAATGCTGCTCGTCACAGCGAAAAATCGCGAAATGACCGGCGGCATCTTCCAGGAGACCTTCACCTGGCTGGGCGATGACGCCCTGCGCTTCATCCGTGATCTCGAACAGGATCCGGAAACCATAGCGTCGCTGAAGGAGTGGCTGCGGCGTTGTGGTTTGCAGGTCCGCATGGGAACGGATGCTCACATGGTGGGACGCATTGAACCGGAAGGAACCGAGATCCCGTTCACGCGTGCACTGCCTTTTTCCGTGAAAGACCTGCAGGGCGAGCAGCTGCGTCTCCAGCTGCAATCGCTTCCCGGACTGTGGGAAGTGCTCGATGTGCGCATCGCCTGGGACCCCGTCGCAGCATCACCTCCGGAAGAACTTCGCATGCTTCGCTGTATTGATGAGAATGGAGGTGACCGGCTGTCTGCGGTTCAGGCCGAAGACGGGGAGTATTGCACGCTTCTGCCGCCACAGCGCATCGACCTGCGTTTTGCGAATCCTACAATAAGCGGTGAGGAGCGATACACTTACGCAGTGGAAGCTGCAGGATACCTTCATCTGTGGTATACTCCCGGGAAGACCTCAGAACTGTTCGCAGATTTTGAGGCCGTTCCGGAAAGCGCGCGCCTGGCCTTTGTGAAGTCGATGATGCAGCGTCCCGACGTCGTACTCCCACTACTCGCACGCCTCGTCAAAGAATAGTCCTCCGGGGGGAGGGAGCGGAAGCTCTTCGCAAAGGCTTCGATCAGCAGCCTGAAAAACTGTGGCTGGTCCTGCCTCGTCAGCGTAACTTTTTCACACTCCGGTTGTTTCTAGGTTGTTCTGAATCGGATAAACCTGCCAGCAATACGCATTGTGTGGCAGCCATAGAGTATCCGGCTTTCGGGGCACCTCATCAGACTCTGTTCCGCGGTATTCATCGTGCACGGAATTCCGGGCAGCTCTCGTGAGATGACTTCCTTCATGCAATCGCATGTGCTTTGTAGTTACGACACGGTCCGGAGCGCGTATGTTTTTCAAAAAGCAGCACACCGTCCTGCTGATCCTGGCGATCACATTATTCCATGCGGCGGGAGAACTTTCAGCGCAGCACGTGGAATTCGTTTCCTCAAATCTCCCCATCGTTATTCTCGACACGCAGGGCACGCCAATACCGGATGAACCCAAAATCCGGGCGCATATGGGTATTGTCAAAAATCATGGGGTGAACTGTACCCATCATCCGTGCAATCATTTCAACGGCAGTATCGATATCGAATTGCGCGGCAACTCGTCCCAGACCTATCCGCAGAAGCAGTATCTGCTGGAAACGCTTGATGCGGAAGGGGAGGAAGACAATGTTCCGCTGATGGATTTTCCGAAGGAACACGATTGGATTCTTTTTGCGCCGTATGTGGACAAGTCACTCATGCGCGATGTGCTCGTCTATGAGACGGCACGCCAGATGGGATGGTATGCGAGCCGCACGCACTACTGTGAGCTCGTTCTCAACAATGAGTACCAGGGTGTGTACGTCCTTCTCGAACAGATCAAACGGGATAAGGACCGAGTGAGTATTTCGAAACTCGATGCCTCCATCACCGAGGGGGATGCACGCACCGGCGGGTATATCGTCGCGATCGATCACAACGGCCGGGAGGGTGATATCGGATTTCCCGGCGCCGAGGATTCCATCGGGTACTTCGTGTACTGGCACGTCTATCCGAAGTCCAAGAACCTCAATATTCACCAGCGATGGTATATGCAGGATCTCATCCGGGATTATGAGAACGTCATGCGCAGCGACGAATTCGCAGATCCGGGAACCGGGTATCCCGCGTATCTTAATATTGAATCGTTCGTCGATTACATCCTGATCAACGAGTGGTGCAACAATGTGGATGGATTCGTTGCGAGTTTGTATCTGCACAAGGATCGCAACAGCATTGATCATCGGATTGTCGCGGGACCGGTATGGGATTTCAATCTCGCCTTCGGAAACGCAAACTACAATGATGCCATGCTCACGACAGGCTGGCGGTCACATTACGGTCGCGTTCCATTCTGGTGGCACAGGCTGCTTGAGGACCCCGCGTTCGTTGCCCGTCTTTCCGCACGCTGGCGAGAGTTGCGAACCGGGGTGCTGGCGACGGCGAAACTCGAGCACAGAATCGATTCGCTGGTCGTCCTGCTCAACGAAGCACAGCAGCGGCATTTTACACGGTGGGAACTGCTCGGGACGAGCGTGTGGCCGAATTATTTCGTCGGCGACACCTGGGCTGAAGAGATTTCATATCTCAAGCAGTGGATACATGACCGCTCGAATTGGATGGACGCGAATATAGAGACGCTTGCCTGGGTAGATACCACAACGACCGCGGTCGAACCGGCGCGCGCGCAGCCGGACGCCTTCACTGTGCAGTGCTTCCCTCAACCTGCCAGAGAGGATGTGACGCTTGCAGTCAATTCAGATCGGAATCGTGCACTTGTACTGTGCGTGTTCAATATGCAGGGTGCTCTTGTACGGCGTCGCGATTTACAGGTCATGCAGGCAGAACGCACGATGGTGCGCATTGATATGCGGAAACTGCCGGCTGGTCTGTATACGGTTGCCGTGACGGATGAGCGGGGCCACCGGACGATGACCGTGTTTCATCATCTCAGGTGAGGTGTGCTGTAGGATGCGGGAGAGAGGACAGCAGGCCGAATTCTGCCGGATGGTCTCATGCTCTTCAACGCACTTGCATCAGACAATGAAATCCATAACTTGCGGGAAGAACGAATAGCTCAGAATCACGGTTCATCGCTGCCGTACCCAGAGCAAACCCGGGGGTGAAGACGGTAGTCCACCGCGTAATTTCCATAGAGCGTTCGATCCTTCGATGGATGGTGTTATGCGTGCGTTGTTCCAGTCATTTTTCCCAACGCGAATTTCGCGTTTCATCCTGAACTTCGGTCCCTTCACCAGAGCTGGATACCCTGTTGTCTTCGCTCTCGTCTGCCTGTTGAGCTGCACCCTGTTTTCAGTGCCACTGCAGGCGCAGCCGGATCTTACCATCACCCGAACATGGACGTCCTGGCCCCGCATCGTCACCCACTTCAAGGTCCTGTGTGGCGGTGTGCATCGTGTCGATCTGAAAAAGGAAAATTTCCGGCTGTACGACAACGGTGACGAAGTGACGGATTTCACGCTGCAGACACCGGCACCGGGCGGGAGTCCCTTCTCCTGCATGCTGCTCTTCGATGCGAGCGGCAGCATGGCAGGCACGTATAATGAAGCGGCGAAAACGGCGGGCAAATGCTTCATCAGTCGCATGAACGGCAGCACTGATGAAGCATCGTTGTACTGGTTTACCGAACAGCTCGAACGCGGAAGCGCCATGACGACGCAGAAACCGTGGCTCAAGGCCGCGATGGATCAGCTGCCGGCGTCCGGTGCCACCGCGATATGGGATGCCGTGTACCAGGCACTCGATACTCTGAATCGAGCAGCACACAATTCCTGCAAATCCATCATTCTCCTCACCGATGGCATCGACAACTCCTCGCTCCATACCTGGGAGGATATTGTGGATGCTGCGAACTGGCGTGATATACGCATCAATATTGTCCAGCTCGGGTCCAACAGCATGTACGGACAGATGGTGGCACAGCAGACGGGAGGGAAGAATTTCGTTGTCATGGATACGACCCAGCTGACGAATGCCTATCTCGAGCTGTTCACGGATGCACGTTTCTGTTCCAGTGAATGTGCGCTTACGTTCGACAGGCAATGCGCTGACGGCAGCATGTTCCAGGTCGACCTCCGTCTGGAGCACTTCTGTTCCGGGGCCGATGTCGAATCGTTCAGCCTTCAGGCGCCGCTCGATGCCGGTACCTACCGTTCGCTCGACTTTCATCTCGCGGATGCATACGTGCAGGGAGGAAATGACCTGAATCTGACCGTCTGGCTCGCATCTCCGGTTGATAGTACGGTCTTTCAGCCGCTGAGCGTACCCCTGGTCTTCGACAGGACGAAAATCGAACTGCAGCAGGTGACCGCTCCGCCGGGAACACTGCTCGACGGGGTGCCCCTGACACTGACCTCACGGCAGGATGGCGCACTTATCACAACGCAGGTCAAGCGTCTGATCCACGGAACGGGGCCGTTCCTGGAACTGCATTTTTCTACGGTATCACAGCATGACACCGTGCAGACTGACGTAACGCTGGGAGGAATGTCCTTTGCATCCGGTTGCCTGCGCTCTGATCCCGTGACGGCACAGGTCAGCCTGTTTCCACCTGGTCCCATACCCCTGGTCTACTGTGAGACACAGGGAATGCGCACGCTGCAGTGGGACAGAATGAGTGAGAACTACGCACCGAATCCTTTTCCTGTGATGACACGTTTTCTGAATGCCGGCAGCGCTGACGCGAAGGAGGCGCGTTTTGCTCTCAACTATGACAGCACGATCCTTCACCTCGTACAGCCGCTGCAGGATACTATTATCTATGCGTTCTCGGATATCACACCCGGGAGCCATGCCGCCGTGTCATGGGATCTGGAGACCCCTGTGCGCCTGCATGATGTGAGCACGGAAGTGTGCATTACTGCGTTGTTCGACAACCATCCACCCGTAGAATGCTGCTATCAGGTTGAGATTCCCCGCGCGGACGGCATTCTGCGCTGCAGCTTGTCCGCTCCTGAGATCAAGGTTGACGCCCTGGATTTCCGCTACGAACCCATGCCATTTCCCCTCACTGCCGTCATAAGCAATATCGGCGGTCGTCCCGCCGATGACGTCAACGTCTACCTCGTCCCTCCCGAGAACATGGAGCTTGCCGGTCCTGATGCACCCGACAACTTCAGGAAGTATCTCCGCCGTGACCCTCTGCCACCGGGAGGAACGGACACGCTCGTCTGGATGCTGCAGTACCCTGTGGTCCAGCGCTCCATTACACCGACAGTGCATGCGACTGCACAATCCAATTCCACCGGGGCCAGGAGCTGTGATCTCGAAATCCCCATTCCCGGCATCGATCAGAATGATTTTCATTTCCTGCTCATCGCCAGCGGCGCCCTTGCCATCTGTCCCGGTGATTCCGTATCGCTCGATGCGGGTGGGGGACGCGATGCGTACGAGTGGAACACCGGAGCGACCACACGGCGCATTACGGTGCATGATGCCGGCGAGTACTTCTGCCTGGTTTCATCCGCGCAGCGTCGCGGCAGCTCTGATACCGTTGCCGTATCCATGTTGACTCCGCCCACGCCGCATGTCGTTTCGCTCACCGCGCTCCCGTTGTGTGCCGGAGATACAGCAGTGCTGGATGCTGGGGATGGCTACCTGTCCTACGCCTGGAATACAGGCGACCATTCGCAGCGGATCGAAGTGACGACTGAGGGATATTACCAGTGCGAAGTGATCGATTCGAGCGGATGCCGGGGAATGAGTGACAGCCTCATTGTGACGATGGCGCCGCCGCCCGAAACGCCCGTGATCGAGCGTTTTGGCGATCTGCTCACCAGCAGCGTCGCCTCGCACTACGAGTGGTATCTCGACGGCAATCCGCTGCCGGATTCAGACAACCAGTTTCATCAGACCACGGCAACCGGCACATACCGCGTGCGCATCACCGACGCCAACGGCTGCGAGGCCTGGTCGGAGGAATTCCCCGTCGATGTGCTTTCCATAGAAGTCCTGCCTGCGGAAGTGCGTGCGTTTGATGTGTACCCTAATCCCGCTTCCGCATCGATCAACGTGCAGTTGCAGCTTGTGAAAGAGGAACCTGTGGAACTTGCTCTCACCGATGCACTCGGACGCACGTTGTCACGCAGTATCCGCAAACGCGCACGTGTTCTGCAGGTGACGCTTTCTGGACTGGAACTGCCATCCGGTATCTATCTGCTGCATGTTCGTGGCACATCGTTCAGCATGGTACGCAGAATAGCGCTCAGGCATTGATATTCAAGCGCGATTTCTGGACAGGGAGGGAGTGTCGCCGCAGCTGTTGAAAGAGCAGCAGGAGGGGGTAGAAATACCTGACTGCCTTGTACTTTATGCAGAAACTGCATAAAATTTCACCAAACACATCCATAAAAGGGGATTTGAAAGGAAGCGTTGTGACACCATACCACATGGAACCATTCACAAGGAGGCCACATGGTACTTACGCAGCTTTCCGATCTCATTCTGTTCCTGGTTGCCCTGAGCATTGCGTCCGAACGCCTCGTTGAAATCATCAAGGGGCTCACGCCGTTTCTCCGTGACAAAGCTGAGGACGCACGCGTAGAATCGTGGCGCGTTGTTGTGCTGCAATTGCTGGCAATGGCTTCAGGGATATTTACCGCGCATCTGACCATGCCGGCGGCCGCGGAAATTCTCCCGGAGAGCTGGACGAGCTTTCCGGGCATCCTGGCCCTCGGACTCCTTGCCAGTGGGGGATCAAGTCTGTGGAATGCCGTCCTTGGCTATGTTTCTTCAGTGAAAAACGCAGCGAAGCTCAAGGTCGAGAGCAATAAATAGCTGATTTGCAGGTTTTTTTCGCCGCTACTGAAACTTTCCGGCCCCTGGGTTGTCTTATTTGGGAACGTGCTCTGGCCGCTTCGCTCTTCAGTACTCCACATCTTGTGAGCCCACTATGAAATTCCTTCCGTCAATACTGGCGCTTTCCCTGTTGTGCGTCACGTTCGCGATTCCTGCATGCAGCAGCGACGATGACGATTCCGTGAACAATAACCCCATTACGCCGGAACGTGAAGGCAGTATGGTGCTCATCCATGCCGCCGGGTTCTCATTCACCATGGGCTCCTCAAACGGCTACAGCGATGAGTTACCAGAGCACACTGTACAGCTCACGCGCAATTTCTATATGGACAGCACGGAGGTGACGCAGGCGCAGTATGCTGCAGTGATGTCGGCAGCGTATCCCTCGTATACTTCTCCTGTATGGGCGGCCCCCTACGGTGTTGGCGCCAACTATCCTGCGTACAATGTTGAGTGGGGCGATGCCGCGCTGTACTGTAACGCACTCAGCAAGACCGCCGGGCTGGACACCGTGTATGAATACTCTGCCATCAATGGTGTTCCTGGTAACGGCTGCGTGCTTGCGGACCTTAGCATGTACCCGGATCGGAATGGTTACCGGTTGCCGACCGAGGCGGAATGGGAATTCGCCAGCCGCGCAGGCAGCAGCACGGATTTCTCCTGGGGAAAAGACATCGCGGATTATCCGCTCACCGCTGCCGACAGTGCAGAGATCAGCAGCTACGCCGTGTGGAGCGGAAATTCCTGGAATCATGGTGCTGGTGACAGCCGTTTCGGTGGGCAGCCTGTTGGCGGGAGACAGCCAAATAATCTCGGACTCTATGATATGGCCGGGAATCTGTCGGAATGGTGCCACGACTGGTACGGGGCCGATTTCTACGGCGCATCGCCTTCCGTCGATCCTGCGGGACCGGAAAGTGGTGACTATCATGTGCCCCGGGGTGGGAACTGGGGGAGCGATGCGATTGAACTCCGCTCCGCGAACCGTACGTTCGCTGCACCGGATTACATCTACTACTTTATCGGCTTCCGTACCGTTCGTCCCGTAATACTCTGATCACCAGACCAGACAGCTGATCCATGCGATTCCTGATTCTCATACTGTTCCTCATCATCGCCCCGCAGCTTCACGCACAGGAGGCGGATTCCACCGACATGCTCTTCGATCAGCAGGTCGTCCACACCTGGAATCTGCATTTTTACGTGGAAGGCTATGAAGACAGCCTCCGCTACAATTATGAAAACGGTGAAGAGTACATGCCGGCGCGGCTGGAGTACAACGGTCTCGTTTTCGACAGTGTCGGCGTGCGGTACAAGGGAAATTCCTCCTACCAGATGTCCCGCGGCACTCCGAAGAAACCGCTGAAATTCAAGTTCGATAAATATAAGGACGACCAGACCTGCTACGGCGTCAAGAAACTCAATTTCAGTAATTGTGTGAAGGACCCGAGTTTCGTTCGTGAGATGCTGGCTTACGGTGTCATTGGGGCTTATATCCCGGCTTCCCGCAGTGCGTACGCTGCGATCGAGATTGATGGTGAGCTGCTCGGCCTCTATGTGCAGGTTGAGCAGGTAGACAAGACCTTCCTGAAGCGGCATTATGAAGACAATGATTTCAACCTTTACAAAGCGTCGGATGACGGTGCCACACTCGAATACAGGGGATCGACAGCGGATGATTATCGGGAGGAGCTCGAGCTGCAGACGAACGAGAAGGAGGACGATTGGTCCCGTCTGATCACCATGCTTGATCTTCTCAACAACGAAGCGGATGCGTCCTTCTATTCAACGCTCGAAGGTTGGTTGAACTATGAATCCGTCACGCATCTGCTCGCGTTCAACATGGTGCTCTCGAATTTTGACAGCTATTCAGGTTCGGGCAGGAATTTCTATCTCTATGATGACGAGATCACCGGACAGTTCAACATACTCCCATGGGATTTGAATGAGGCCTTCGGTGCCTACAGCAACAGCTGGGACATTGTGAGGCAGGACGTATTCAATATTTCCAATCTCGATCGCAGGCCATTGAATCGCCGCATACTCGAAAACCCGCAGCTGTTCGCGGCATATATTCGGGCCATTCGCGCGATGATTGATGGCCCCGCCTCGATTGATTCGCTTGCCGTCCGTGCCGCACAGTATCGCACGCTGATCGACCCCTATGTGGCCGCCGATGAAAACAAGCTTTACTCGTATGAGGCTTTCCTCGACAATCTGAGTGAAGAGGTTGTGGTCGGACTCGGCATGAGAATTCCTGCTGTGCTGGGGTTGATGCAGGCGCGCATCGTGGAGCTGCGTGCGCAGCTCGATGTCTATACCGCGGTCGAGCGCCTCGAAGGAAGCGCAACGCGTTTTTCACTCAATGGCATCTGGCCGTATCCATTGCGAGATCACGGTACCTTCCAGGTTCAATCACTCGATGGTGGACTGCTGACGCTTCGCCTGGTCGACGCGCTTGGGCGCACTGTGTATCAGCGACAGGTGATGATGCAAAGCGGCGTGCAGACCTACCCGCTGGATGTTGCAGCCTTCACCGTTGGATGGTACGTGCTTCATCTTCAATTGCAGGAGGAAAGCGGCAGCATCGAACTCGTGCAGCGTCCCATCCTGATTCAACACTGATTCCGGCCCACCTTTCACATACATCCAATTAATGCAATCATGCGCACGCAACGATACGTTCCCATCCCGATCATACTTGTTTCCCTTTTCCTTTCCCTGCCTCTCGCATCACACGCACAGAGCAGTGCCTATGAGGGATATACGCTGTTCAATCCGAACAACAGTCGTACTACCTATCTGGTGGATATGGCGGGCAGTACCGTGCATACCTGGAATCACTCGCGGAACGGGGGCTACTCAGTGTACCTGCTCCCGAGCGGCCATCTTCTGCGTCCATGTGCCACATCGATTCCTGCACTTCGCGGCGCAGCAAGCGCGGGACGCATTGAGGAAGTGGACTGGGATGGCAATCTCGTGTGGTCATTCGACTATGCGGGTAGTACATACGTGACGCATCACGACCTGGAACCCATGCCCAACGGCAACGTGCTGCTTATCGCGTGGGAAGTGAAATCCGCTGCCGAGGCGACGGCGATGGGCCGGAGCAGTGCACGTACGATCTGGCCGGATCATATCATCGAAGTGCAGCCCGACGGCGCTGGCGGTGCAAGTATCGTGTGGGAGTGGCATGCCTGGGATCACCTCGTGCAGGACACGGATCCCTCCAAACCGAATTACGGTGTCATTTCCGATCATCCCGAACGCATCGACGTCAACCTCGGATCGAACCTGGGTCCGGGGGGCGGTGACTGGCTGCACATCAACGGGATCAGCTATAATCCCGAGAAAGACCAGATCGTTATCAGCTCGCATTTCATGAATGAAATCTATGTCATAGACCATAGCACAACGACGGCGCAGGCTGCCGGGAGTACGGGAGGCAATGCGGGGAAAGGTGGCGATCTGCTGTATCGCTGGGGACAGCCATCCAATTACGATGCTCCTGGAACGGATCTGTTCGATGTCGTGCATTGCTCATACTGGATCCCGCAGGGTTGTCCCGGTGCAGGGCATATCCTGGCGTTCAATAATAACAGCAGGAGCCGTGCTTCCGTGGTGACGGAGATTGTTCCGTCCGTCGATCAGGACGGAGCCTATGTCCTCGACAACGGAGCGTTTGGTCCGGCTGCCCCGGTATGGACCTATCAGAACGGTTCCACGTTTTATTCCAACCATCTCGGTGGTAATCAGCGGCTGCCCAATGGCAACACCTTCATAACGGAGGCGACTTCGGGCTACCTGTTCGAGGTCGATGCCCAGGGGAATCAGGTATGGGATTATAACTGGCACGCCGAGATCGCCAGGGCGCTGCGGTATGGCCGTGACTATCCCGGTGTTGCGTCGCTGGTCAGCACAGGCATCGAAGCGGGCGGTGCATATCCTGAAGTCCTCAGCGTCTCGACGTACCCCAATCCCTTTCAATCGCGCATCACCCTTGAAATCACCACGGCGTATCAATGCACAGTTGAAGTTGTGATATACAACATGCTCGGACGACAGATTCGGCGCTTTGAAATTGATGCTGGTGACAGTGCCGTGCAGCAGGTGACGTGGAATGGACGGGATGCCGATGGGATTCAGCAACCATCCGGTATCTATCTATACACCGTACGGTCACCCAATGCACAGACCGCCGGCCGCATCGTTTACGCACAACCCTGACCGAGGATCAGCGCATGTCGCATACGCAGAAAACACGGCTCTCTATCGGAGGAATTGCAATCATCCTCTCGCTGCTGCTGCTTCCGCTCGAAATCCCGAAGAGCATCAGCACGCAGGGGAAGCTGATTCCGTCGAAATCCTGGGTGTTGATGCGCAACGACAATGGCATGATCGTCTCCATTCTTCGTGACAACGAAACGGGGCATGTCCAGCGCTACAATATCACACAGCTCGAACGTGGTGATGCACTTCGATTCACGCTGTCTGATCTCGCACAAAGGGGAACCGTTTCAAAAGGGGATACGGTGGCATGGACCTACTCGACGGACGTTGAGTATGAAATCGCCACACTGCAGGGATCGCTGCGCGTTGCGGAAGCAGCATATGAATCTGCAAGAACCGGTGAAAAACCTTCATTGGTCGAGGCTGCAGAACGTGAGCTTCTCTACGCACGAAAAGCAGTCGATGAACAGCAGGTGGTGTTTCAGCGGCAAAAGGAATTACACGAGCGCAAACTTATTTCCGACGAAGAGTATGAACGTGCGGAAAATCAACTTGAAATGCTGCGTATCAGTGTTTCGATCGCCGAAGCCCGTCTGACTGCCGTGTCGAGTGGTATGAAAACGGAGGACCTGCTTCAGCGGAAGGAAGAACTTGATGCCATTCGCGGAGAGTTGCGGGCAATGCAGCAGCGTCTCGCCCTGGCATCGCATGTCGCGCCGATCAGCGGTGCGCTTCGGGCTACACGGGCAGCGGATACGCTGCTGATTGTGGACGATGCTGCGGAAGCGCTGCTTTTCATGCCGGTTGAGCTCTCGGAGCGGCCGAATATTCCGGCAGATGCCGTGGTTGCGTTTCAGGCAGATGAACTCGGTGTCAGCGGCAAAGCCCGCGTCATCCGTGATGACGGGCAAGTCACGTACTTCGATGGGAAAGCTATTACCATGATCGTGGCGCGTGTAACGAAACAGGATGGCAATCTGCCGCATGGACTCGTAACACAGTGCAGTGTGACTGCAGAACCCATGTCGCTTGGCGCAGCAATTATTGATTTTCTTGGCGGATTGCTGGAGTAGGCATGGCATACCCGAAATTTGAATACAAATACCTGTTCCCGCTCGATCTCTATGAAACGCTGCGAAGCCGAATCGAGGAAATGTGTCCACTCGATCCCTATGCGGTGCGCGAAGCGGATGGCCGTTATACGATTCGCTCAGTGTATTTCGACAGTATCCGCTATCGTGCATACGATCAGAAAGTCGAAGGAGTGCGGAAACGCCAAAAGTTCAGGATCCGCGTTTATGGAAATGAGACTCCCTCGAGCGTCGCGTTCCTTGAAATCAAGCAGAAGGATGGAGCACTGCTGACGAAATACCGTGCACCCGTTCTGTACCGAAATCTTCCCGCCCTGTTCACCGAGAACAGCTACATGCATTATATACGCAGCGGCACCGGGGCCGGCGTTGATCGCAGCAATGCGCGCCGCTGGATGTACTATTGCGTGCGCAAACAGTTACGGCCCGTGGTACTTATCAACTACGAGCGAAGCGCGTTCGCCGGTGTTGAGAACTTCGACCTTCGCATCACGCTTGATACCAGCATCCGGGGAGAGATGTACCCCGGGTTGACGCGCATGTTTGACGACAGTAAAGCGCGTCCCGCAATGAAAACGCATGGCATACTCGAGGTCAAGTTCACTATCGGTGTCCCGATGTGGATGCGCAATATTATCCGTGAGTACAACCTTCAGCGGCTCGCACTTTCCAAATACACGATCTGTATCGATGCGCTGAGTCATGATGCGCGGAGCAGCTGCTTCACCGGAACCGCGCTGGATCGAAGCGAACGTGCGGCACGGCATCTCTCATGTATGTTTACCCAGTTTCAAACCCCGGCAGCGACAGATGTTTTCTGATTTTCAAAATCTCCAGATTTTCCAGATTACGCTCGAAGACATCGTTGCGAATCTGCTCGTGTCCATGTTGTGCGGCATGTTCATCGCATTCGTATATCGCAGGACGTACAAGGGCCCCGGATATACCATGTCCTATGTGCATTCAATTGTGCTGCTGACCGTTATCACGACGATGGTGATCATGATCATCGGCAACAATCTTGCCCGCGCGTTCGGCCTCGTCGGTGCGATGTCCATCATTCGATTCCGCACGGCCGTCAAGGAGACGTACGACATTGTATTCATCTTTTTCGGACTCGCTGCGGGGCTTGCGGCGGGGGCGGGTGCGAGGATGATTGCGGTGGTCGGAACGCTGTTTATCGGGGGCATCGTCTTCGTGCTGGCGCGATCACGGAGTTTCACCGGTGTTGGAAGGGAATATCTTCTGCAGTTTTCCGCCCGGCAGAATGGCACTGCGGATCCCCCCTACATCCAGGTGCTTGACAAACATTGTCGTCAGCACCGCGTGGTCAACGTCAAGACCGCGGATGATTCGGATGCGCTTCTGCTCTCGTATTTCGTGCAGTTGAGGAAGCAGGATAGAAATCAGGATTTTCTCAGGGATCTCCGTGCTGTTCCTGGTGTCCGTCAGATCAATCTGTACTATGATGAGGAACAGTACTGAATCTGCGTGACAGACGTGGATGAGGTTTATGAAAAGGCCCCCTTCCGGAGCACGGGAAGGGGGCCTTTTCAGGAGAGATTACGAACTGATGACCCGTCAGTTCATCACCACCATTTTCTTGCTCAGACGCTGACCACCGGCATTGATGACGTAGAAGTACACACCATCCTGCAGTGAGCTGGCATCGAAACGCAGGGAGTGTGTCCCGGCGCCATACTGAGTCTGCTGAAGCAGGGACTGCACACGGCGTCCGCTGTTGTCATAAATCTCGAGTGTCACATTTCCGCTGCGCGGGAGGGTGAAGGATACGGCGGTTTCGCCTGCAGCGGGATTCGGGAAGGTCTGACCGATCGCAAAGTGCAGGCTGCCCTTCACTTCGCCGGTGGACGTCACAATACTCCGCAACGTGCCTGCCTGTTCCTCCGAATATCCAAGATCTTCGAACGGCATGATACTCGATGCCGTATGGCAATCCGCGCAGATGAGTCCGTCTTTCACGACGCCATGACCGGGATTCCCCCACATATCGTCCCATTCCCACTCGTATTCCGCAGTGTAGTTGCCATCGTTGTCGAGCGGGAAACCGAAGCGTGCAGCGGTGAGTTTCGCACCGGTGCGGACCGAGAGGTCAATTTTGGCTTCCATTTCTTCAATCGTGGAGCTTTCAGGAGAACCAAAAACGAGACCGAGTTTCAACGGGATCATGATTCCGGTCGCCTTGTCCACAGGGACATAGGCACGGGTGAGCTTGAACGGCGTGATCTTGCCATCACCACGCGAGCCGAGCGGCTTGACATGCTCATGGTCGACTGTTCCATTGAACCACTTGTACGAAGGACGCGTGGGCTCGAGGAAGTCAAGCTGGAAACTCCACTGCTTGAACTTGTCACCGCTCATGACTTTGACCGGGATGTCGAAACGCTTGTTGGTCATGCCTTTGTGGAAAGGCACATGACAGGTGGCGCAGTCAATGGTCGCGACATGGGCGTTGAGACGGGCCGCAGAACTTCCTTCCTGATGTGGCTCCGTGGTATGACAGCGCGTGCAGGCGTTCTTTGCGAGATCATTCTCGTTCATTTCATCGCGGCCTACCAGTGCGGGATCCGGTCTGCTGAGTGCGATTTTGTGACTGTCGGTTTCGTGACAGTTGCTGCAGGTGAGTCCCTTGTCATAGTGCAGATCGTCGACGAGGTAATCCAGTCCCCGCTTGAACGTGTACCCCCCGCCATTGTAGCTGTGGCAGCGGCTGCAGGCTTCCGCGGAGGGAACCTCGCGAATGCTCTTGCTCGAAGTCTTCAGGTCGTCGCCGGAAGGATAGGGGAGGACTTTCTTCCCGTCATTGTTCGTGTACGCGAGGCGCTTGCCCGCGGCGTCAATGGTCACACCGTTGACGACATAGGTGCTGGCATGACAGAGCATGCAGTCGATACGTTTCCATGCCTCGTCAGGATTGGCGGCGCCCTGGTCGGGATTCATGGAAGCATCACTGATATGGCATCGTGAACAGCCACCCGGAACCGTTCCTTCAAAGAAGTTGCCGAGCCAGTTGATGGACACCACGGAGCCGGGAAGCCCACAATAGCGCGTCCATTTTCCGTTTTCTTCGTTCACCAGATGATTGCCTTCGCCGTCATACACATTCTGGCCCCAGCCCTTGAACTTGTAGTGCACGGTCTGCATGATTTCCATCGCCTTCTCTTTGGCGTCAAAATGCAGCGCTCCACTGTGACAGGTGTAACAGCTTTCCGCACCATTGTAGGTCGACATTTCCGGATGCTGCGCGTACAGGCTCCCGGCCAGCAGCGACAGGATCGCGGCACATAAAGCAGGGTAGAAAATCTTCATAGCTTGTTATCCTTTATAGGTGCTGAGATAGTGGGGGCAAATGTGTAATAGTATGAATATTTGCTAGAAGCAAGCAATGAGGCTGAAGAAATCCGCCTGGAGAAGGCGGCAGTACCCTGAACGGGATTAATAATTGCTGATAGCAACATATATCGCTAGCATTTAAATGTCAAGAAAAAACGGCACGAAAATCCTGTTGGTCGTCAAACCATGCAGCATGCTGTTGTAACCAAGGCTGTGCAGCGAACACCGAAGTAGTGCTGCGAACACCGAAGTAGTGCTGCGAACACCGAACAGGAAAAAGCGGTCCTAATACGCTTGTATAGCTGAAATTATTCACGTATTTTTGCCTAGGTCATTTGCACGAGTAATATCACTGCATGCGCATTGCACGCCCTGATTGCCGCTTTTGGGTATTATCATCGGTTGCTGCAGGGTGTATGTGCGTGGAAGTAAAGTGTGGAATAGTGGATTGCCCTTAGGTGCAGCAATGCAATGTTGCGTGGCAGTCAGTGTTTCCGAGAGGCGTACAATTTCAATGGGGTAAAGAATGGATCTGGCACTGTTTTCAGAGGGCACGGTACACGATTATTTCGATCGGACCGTGGTAAGGCAGGCTGAGTATCATGCACTCAGGCTTGACAGGGATCAGCTTTGTGAAGGGGATGTGTATCATCTCGTCGAAGATATTCTGGATAAAATCAGACCTGAGCGCTTGCTCGTAGAACCGGAAGTGCATTCCTCAGGAAGAGATACAGGCTCCGCAAAGGGCATGTTTTTCCAACGATGGCAGCAATTCAGTGGACCGTCGCGCTTGCTGCAGCTTCGTCCCCGGCGCTACCACATGCTTGCCCCGCGCATCGTCCGCCTTGAAGCACCGACGCTGCATACTCCGGGCAAATTGATCATCGAGCAGCAGCTTGCCTCTGTGGAGGACGTACAGGACCTGGAGAGGTATGCCGCGGAGCAGTTTGAAAAAGTCTACTCCTGCAGCCAGTGGCTGAACGAGGATCTCGACTTCCATGAGCAGTCTCTTCGCGGGTGGCTCACGCATTTGCTCGAATCAAAGAAGAAGCGATTGTGCAGCATGGACGTGGCAGATGGCGGCTCCCCGGATGTGGCGTAGCGATGCACCGCTTTCTCGTGCTCCGATCCGTGCACCTGTGGGACCAGGGACAACCTTTCAACCTTTTAACATGGGATTCGTTGTTTCTTTGAGTGTGATACAGTAATGTGTTTCCTGATGTGTCAGATTGAAATATCAGTGCGATACCTGCGATAAATATGTTGATGTTAGGTAGTCGATGAATTCCACGCTTCATGCCGGATATATACTCCCTGGAGTGTTCGACGCGCTGTTGCGGTCGGACGCTGGCAATGGGGAATTCCTTCGGGAGTATCTGTACGCATGGTGTGCCGTGGACATGCAGACGGACGTCGATACAGCCGGGAAGCAGATCGATGATCCCGTGCTGCTCGTGGCGGCAAACCTGGTCTCACGTGGACTCCCAACGCTTCCGGGAGCGCAGCTTCAAAAGAAATTCGACGACGTTTTCGGGCGAACGGCAAGCAGGGAAACACATACCGGACGCCTCGAATCATTCCCGTCTGAAATTTCGTCAGGGATGGCGGGGGAGTTGCTTGAGGTTCTTCGCGCTGTCGATCCCCGCGTGTCCGACAGGGATGCCTTGTACGGGATCATGCAGAGCAAAGCTGCGGGCATATTGAAGGTGCTGCTCAAACCACTTCAGCAGGTATTTGGCAGCGCGATTGGTCATCTTCTGCAGGTTGATGAGGACGGTGCGGGCCTGCGGATTCCGTTCCCGGTTGCATGGAATGGAATGCTCGGCATCCATGCCAGGGTTGCAAGAAAATCTGATACTGCGAAGGCGGGAGTGCGTGAGGACGGCTGGTTTGAGCTCCCGGTGGAAAATGATGTCGATAAACTCACCGAGATTCTCAAGGGCATCAAGGGCATGCTGCCTGACAGCGCGCTGCCCCTGGCTGTGCAGGATGAGCGAATGCTTCGCGCGGAAGGGGGCGATGCCCTGCAATTGCTTCTCTCCCCGTTGGCAGCGGCACGTCTGCAGGCTGCATTTCTCGCATTCCTTCTGACAGGACAACTGGACCTGGCTGCAGAACGCCTCCGCATTGTGGTAGTCGAACGCGATGTCCCCGCTGCCGCCCTGGCGTTTGATGATCTCGGTGAACTGCTCACGGCGCTTTTCCAGATCGAAGGGAAGGGAAGAACACTTCCGGTGCTTGAGATCAGCGTGCTGTCGCAGGGTGTGTTCGCAGACTCCCGGCTTCACGAATCAGACAGCGTCCGGCTTGTGAAGAAGGGTAATGAGCTTCCGGAGGCGGACTGCTGTTTCGACCTCGGCATGCTTTTACGCAGTGGAGTTGATGTCCCACCGCCACAGTGTTCCGCAAAAATCACGGCGACGCTTCGAACGGCGCGCATGGCAGACGCCAGGCGCCTGCGTTTCGGCACTCCAAGAGCATGGGGCAGTGCGGGGAGCAAGAAGGATGCAACGGTGCCGGCGGGGGTAACCGGTGCAGAACTTGAAAAGCAGGGAGAGGCGCTCGAGCATATTCTGCTGCGTGTGTTTCGTCTGAGTAAACTCAGGGATACGCAGCGTGAAATGGTCAGCGGTTTCATCGCGCAGCGTTCTGCAGTTGTCGCTACGGCGGCGGGCAGCGGGAAATCCCTCATGATGCTGCTGAGTGGATTGCTCCAGCCCGCACCGACGGTCGTCATTGCACCGTTTCCCACCACCGTTCTCGATCAGCAGGAATTCTGCAACAGAAATTTTATTGACGCTGTCGTTCCCGTTCCTGAATCCTTCGGGAAAGCAAGGAGGCTGCGTTCCCTTGAACGCCTGCGGAAAAGGGAATCGCTGTTTTGCCTGCTCTCAGCCGAGCTGTATTGCAGTGTTGAGGTCATGCAGACATTGTCGGCCATGGCCGCGGACAAAATCCTTTTCGCCCAGGCGGTCGTGGAAGAGGCGCAATGCCTCAGCGAATGGAGCCAGGACTTCCTTCCATCTCTGCAGCTCACCTCTGCATTTGCGGCACACACGCTCCCTGCAGGAAAAGATGCCGTTCTGCCTCTTCGCTTCCTCACCGGCGACCTGGGCTACGAAATTCTGGCCGATTTGCTGCGTCAGCTCGCTGCGGCGGGCCGGCAATACGCGGGAAGCAGGGTCTTTACACTGCGGGGTGAATCCACGCTTCATGATGCGCAACAATATTACGTTCTCGCTGTGGATTGTGACAGCAGTGAGACCGAGCACATCGCTGCCAGAAAAGGCCAGGCCCTCAAGAAATTCATACCCGGATTGCCCGCGTTTCTCGAAGAATTGCAGTCGGGGCTGCCAGCTGCGAAGCGCATCCCGGCAGCGGAACTGCAAAACTTCTTCGGTCGCCGGAGCCGACACGCCGGCATTCTCTATTGCACGACTGCAGAAGGTCCGTTTGGCGTCCTTCCAGCACCGGAAAGCGATAAGGCAGCGCTCGGCTTCGCCGATCCGCTCGGCGGCATCGATACGCTTCGCATCGGAACCTTCATCGGCAGGGAAACTGCGCATCAGCGCATCAGCAGACAGATCGTTGAGGAAAACGAGCTTCATCTCAGGCAGTTTCGCGAAGGGGAATACAACCTGCTCGCGTCGACCCGCGCATTTGCCGTCGGCACCTCCAGCGAACGCATCCGTTATACCCTGCATGTCAATCAATCTGCAGGAGTGAGCCGGTTCATACAGGAAAGTATGCGTGCTGGGAAAGACGGCCGTCTTGCACTGTCCGTTTTACTGTATACCCTGAACGGGAAGGCGTCCGGGAAGGACGTCGGCATCGCCGAAAATCAACTTCACAACATGCACAGCACGTCAGCGAAGGAGAAGCAGCTGCTGCATGATTTGCTGCGGGAGATCACGTATCCGGAAGATTCCAACACCGGGCGCATCGCCAATATACTCGCTGATGAATTCGGTATCGACGCCAGGGTCAGCTACTGGCAGCGAGCGCTCGACGAGCGCATGTATCTGCATGAAGGAGCAAGAACCGTTGGCTATGTCGATCTGGTCACGCATGAGATTGTTCCGGACGGCACGTATCCCGTTGCAGGATTTGCAGCGGAGTTGCTTGCATTTGCGCATGCCGTAGGCATGGAGGCGGCAGGCTCAGGTCCGAGTCTCTCATCCTGGGTTGCTGCAACGTTTCCTTCGGACGTCGATGACGGTATCTCCCGGCAACTGGCTGATTTTGAACGGGGGGCAACATTTACGCTGCGCCTCGGATTTGAAAACGACCGTGAGCCGCTGCTCACCCAGATTCACAAAGTGCTCTGGCGTGAAGCGGATATACAAATCCAGCGGAAACTTCTTTCCGAAGTCAGCACGGCGACATGGGGGGATTTCTGCGCCGAGCTCGAATTACGCAGCGGGAAAACCGGAGCGTTCGACAGTCTCAGCGATACGCATCGCGACCGAATGCTGCATTATTTCAATAAACTGCGTTCACGGAGCGATACCGAACGTGTTATCCATCGACTCGCGGTGCTCGGCGTTGTTGAGCGGTTCACTGTCAATCAGGCCGCGCGGACGTTTTCGCTGACAATGCGCGTCACGAGCGAAGCTGAGTATCGTGAGGCTCTTGAGCGGTATATGCGCATCGGACTCCCCTACACTCATGTTGCGCGAAAGCTCGAAGCGCTCACTTCGTATCCCGGAGAGACTGTCCTCGAGCAATGCCTGTACATGCTCATCGATCATAGCTACCAGCATCCAGTGGCCCATCAGTTTGCGCAGCTCACGGAACTCGACTCCATTTGCCGGCTCGGGGCACTTGAAGGACCAGCAGCGTACCGGCACGCGCTCAGTGTCAGTGTTCGAGGTCGCTATGCAAGGAACGATGCGCTGCCTGCAACGTTGTCGGCAACGGACCTGCAGCGTTTACAGGTGATAGAGAGCTACATTCGCCTCATGGAAGAGGACAGCAACGGCAATATTCTCGGGAATGCAGATCATCTCAAGCATTCGACAGTACTGCTCGCAGCAGATTATCCCGGCGAGCCATTGCTCGACGCGCTTGACGCTTTCGCCGGATTGCTGCTGGCACGTGACGAAAAAGAATGGGAGTCTCTCGGGCAGCACTTCATTGAACATGTCACACGTTGTGCCGCAGCAGAACAGCTGATCGGTGACGCGTACCTCGCGGCCATCGACCCCTGGGCTCAGGCCCTGCGCCGCTACTTTACACAGGAGCAGACGCAGAAGCTGCGCGCCGGACTCGAAGCTGCTGTCAGCCGGATTGCACAGGGCGCAGAGCGGAAGCCCGTGCCAACATCCACAGCGCGACCGCCAGTGCAGGATCCCATGCCCGATATCAGCGCTGATCGCAAAGTTCAGCAGGAGAAAGTAGCTTCAGCGGAAGCGAAAGCGGCGGAAGCGAAAGCGGCGGAAGCGAAAGCGGCGGAAGCGAAAGCGGCGGAAGCGAAAGCAGCGGAAGCGAAAGCGGCGGAAGCGAAAGCAGCGGAAGCGAAAGCAGCGGAAGCGAAAGCGGCGGAAGCGAAGGCAGCGGAAGCGAAGGCAGCGGAAGCGAAGGCAGCGGAAGCGAAGGCAGTGCATCCAGACATTCGTCCTGCGTCGGATAAGCCTGGAGACGCGGGGAAGCCAATGCCCCGGTCGAAGACGGAAGCGAGGCGCGAACGGCCACTGACTCCACCACCGGAAACCTCACGCAGTGAAGAAGATATTCTTCGCGAAATGGAAAGAGAGCTTGAAGAGAAAGCCCGCAGGCTCTCTGCCGGGTCGTCTGCTCCAGGGGAATCGGCAAAGCAATCCACGGGCAAGGATGCTCAAAAATCGAAGGCAACACGTACGACGCAGGCTCGTGGAAAGACAGATGCAGAAATCGATGGATTGCTTTCCGAAATAGAGCATGCCCTTCAGGGAGACGCTGAGACGAAGGCAAAGCGCTCCGCGGCTCCGCCTGCAGAGGAAGTCGATCCCGACCTGACCTACCATTTGAAATGGCTGAAATCATTCAATACAACATTCCTGAACGCATATGAAACCCGATACCCACGCCTCACTCCAGGCACTCGAAAAAGAGCTTGAGCGTCTCCGTTCGGCGGTTGAGCACATTGACCAGGCGAAATCAGTCGCCCAGAAGGTAGTCGGTGCTGTTGGTCTGATTCAGAAAAAATACAGCGAACACCTCGATGCGTTGCTCGAGGCACAGCGTACGGCTGCGGAAAAGCTCGGTGAGGGAAGCCAGCAGCGATTCGATGAGATAAACAACAGTGCACGCCGGCACATCCTGGAGTCTGCCGCGCGTGCCAAAAAGTATCTTGACGATTCCAACACGCAGTTCCACGAGGCACTCGAGGCTGCGAGGGAAGTCACCGGTGGGCACCTTGACCGCATCGCCGGTGAGGCAGGGGAGATACTTGAATCAGCCGGATCGAAACTGGATCAGATCACTTCGAAAGCGGCAGCAGCGGTGACGCTGACCGAGAAGAAAACGGGGAGCATTCTGGAGGATGCGGGTGAAAACATTTCGCGCTTGCTCGATGACGCAGGGAGCGCAATCAACCGCAGGGTGCAGGAGCTCGTCGTTGCGATTGAGAAGCGTATGCGTGAGGTACAGGAGAAATCGGAAACACTGCTAACTAATGTGGCCGAAGCCGCCTCACATCATATCCGAGAGATAGGGACACAGACTGCCTCCGCCGTCGAGGACCTGCATGCCCGTGCCCGACACCATGTCGACGAGGTGGGAACACTTTCGAAGTCGAGCGTTGCTGAAATCCGACAGCTTGCTGATACGAATATTACGGAGACCTCAAATCAGTCGAAGAAAATATTCGCAGCCATCAAGAAAACGCACGATCAGCAGCTGACGGAGTTTGAGAAGGTCACGGTCTCAACCGATGCGCTGATTGCCGCGTCCGGCAAACTTGTGCGTACGATTGATTCCGTCGATTTTCCCGCGCGACTGCAATCCATCGAAAATGACATCCGTTCGGTGCACTATAACCTCAATACCGTCATGGCGCGCATGGAAGCGCTCGAAAAATCGAACGAGAACGCCATGGAAGCATTTGGTACGGAGGTGAGCAACAAACTGGGGAGACTCGAGTCATTCACGGACAAGACCATCCGTACCATGAGCGATGGTGTCGACAAGCAGTTTGCCGAGCAGCAGAAACAGCTGCAGGGTACTCGTATGCTGATTATCGTTCTGCTGATCTTCAATATTCTGCTTTCTGTTGGACTGTACCTGGTATGGTCCGGCCAGACGCAGTCCGACACCGAGATCGTCCCGGTCGAACAGCCATACGTGCCGCCTGACTCGCTCAAGCCCGCAGAGGACGGCACTGGAAAATGACACCAGTGCAACATGTCATAACTTGCGTCGCATTTTATTCCCACATTACTTTTCTCGATGAAACTCATTCGTAACAGCCGCCACAAGCGTAATGTTGTGGCGGCGTGATATGTACCATTCGCTGGAGCCAGACAATGAAAGGGATAATTGTTGCCGCTGCGATCTTGCTGCTCGCCGGTTGCAGTTCGACACCTGTTATTGACAATGCCCCCCGTGCCGATTTTGACAGGGGAACCGATTTCCGCGTGTACAAGACGTACCGCTGGTTTGACGGTCCGTTCATGCCTGATGACCCGGCAACGAAAGAGGAAACGCAGTATCAAACGGTCCGGGATGCCATTAATGTACAGTTGAAGGAGAAGGGATATGAATGGCGTCAATTCTCCGCTACCGACCTGGTGCTGCACGTGCACAGTGGGATGATCTCGCCCAGGCAGCCGGATGCATGGATCACGTACAACTGGTACAAGCCGTGGTGGGGTGCCTATGGTCCGATGGCGGATATCAGTCGTTATGATCCCGGTACACTTGTACTTGATGTTATTGATGCGAAGCGGACGGAGCTCATCTGGCGGGGACTTCTTCCCGCGGTGTACGATGAAGACGGCTCCTTGATACAGCCGGAAAAATTACCTGACCGCATTGCCGCAATGCTGAAGGACTATCCCGCTGCGGTGAAATGATTTGTATCCGGGTGAAATGATACGTATCCGGGTGAAATGATACGTGTTCGAGAGTGAACACCCTCAGAAAAGGAAAGGAACGATATGGAAGAGCGGTTTGATTTTGGTGGAGACATCGTCTGGCGTCCGTCGACGAAAGATATTGAAGAAAGCAATGTCCATGCATTCATGCAGGAGCATGGACTCGCCTCCTGGGACGCCTTGATGGAGCGATCCACGGGTGATGTCGCCTGGTTCACCGACGCAGTACTTTCCTTTCTTAACATCGAATTCAGCACCCCGTATTCGAAGGTCCTCGATCTGAGTGAAGGCCTCCCGTTTCCGCGTTGGTGCGTCGATGGCCGCATGAACATCGTACACAACTGTGTCGACAAGTGGGCAGCGGACGCCGAACACCGCTTGCGCGACGCTGTCGTATGGGAAGGTGAAGAGGGTGATGTACGTAGCCTGAGTTATGGGGAACTGGCCGCGGAGGTAAACCGCTGCGCCAACGCGCTGCGGGAACTCGGGCTCGGGAAAGGAGATGCCATCGGCCTGTACCTGTCCATGACGCCGGAAATCGTCATCGCTCTGCTCGCCATTGCGAAAATCGGCGGGGTGATCCTGCCGCTGTTTTCCGGATATGGTGTTACTGCGGTCGCTTCCCGGCTGCGGGATGCGGACGCGAAAGCGTTGTTCACCGCCGACGGATTTTTCCGCAGGGGCAGCGTGGTGGATCTCAAAGGTACGGCAGATGCCGCTGCGGAAGATGTGCCCACACTGCGGCACATGATTGTGTTGCGCAGATCGGGACATGAGATCCCGATGACGGAAGGACGTGACCTCTGGTGGCATGACCTGGTGCCGCGGCAGGATGATGTGGCGGAACTCGAAGACACTTCCGCCGAGGATCTGCTCATGATCATCTATACCTCTGGCACGACGGGACGGCCCAAGGGGGCCGTGCATACGCACTGTGGGTTCCCTGTCAAGGCCGCGCAGGACATGGCGTTTGGGACGGACGTGCATCAGGGAGATCTGATTTACTGGATGACGGATATGGGCTGGATGATGGGACCGTGGCTGGTTTTTGGTGCCACGTTGCTTGGAGCTTCCTTTTTCATCTCTGATGGCGCTCCCGATTTCCCTGGTGTCAACCGGCTGTGGGAACAGGTGGAGCGGCATGGCATTTCTGTTCTGGGCATCTCGCCGACCCTGGTGCGCGCCCTGATGAAGCACGGGATCGATCCCATCCGCGCCCATGATATTTCCTCACTCCGTTTCTTTGCTTCGACGAGCGAGCCCTGGAATCCCGAGCCCTGGATGTGGCTGTTCCGTGATGTTGGTCAATCCCGCTGTCCGATCATCAACTACTCGGGGGGAACCGAGATCAGTGGTGGTATTGTCATGGGCAATCCGGTGCTGCCTCTCAAACCGGCGTCATTCTCTGCAGCCTGTCCCGGTATCGCTGCCGACGTCTACGATGAAACTGGCAAGCCGGTGCGGAACGCCGTCGGCGAGCTGGTCATCACTGCTCCCTGGATTGGCATGACGCGTGGGTTCTGGCGCGACAGGGAGCGGTACCTCGATACCTACTGGTCTCGCTGGGAGAATGTCTGGGTACACGGCGACTTCGCCGCGATTGACGAGGATGGACTGTGGTACATCCTTGGCCGCAGTGACGATACGATTAAAGTTGCAGGGAAGAGGGTGGGTCCAGCGGAACTGGAAAGCATCCTGGTTGAGCATCCGGCAGTCAATGAGGCGGCCGCCATCGCCGTCCCTCATGAAGTGAAAGGAAATGAAGTCGTCTGCTTCTGCGTCCTCAATCCCGGACACGCCGCCTCGGATGCTCTTGTCGCAACGCTGCGTGAAGCTGTTGTCGATGCGATGGGAAAACCACTGGCGCCGCGCACAATTCTCTTCATCTCCGACATTCCCAAAACCCGCAACGGGAAAATCATGCGACGCATTGCCCGCAGTGCGTATCTCGGCCTTGACCCGGGAGATATCTCCAGCCTGGTCAATCCCGCCGCAGTCGAGGAAATTTCATCGCTCCGCTGATCCTATCATCCACTTCGCTGAAAGCGTAAATCCGCCTTGCTGATGGATCTGTCCCGGTCCGTTCCCTCCTGAAATTCCAGTATTTCGGAAAAAAGATATTTTTTCTGAAATAGGGAACTTGTCGAACGCCGCACGCTGTTATATATCGAAACATGTAAATATCTATATGTGACGATATATAATGACTGCAATAGTAGAGAAAACGGAACAGGAGGTCATGGAGGAGGCAGCCGGCATGCTCAAGGCGGTCTCACATCCCGTGCGACTGGCCATCGTCGAGCTTCTGGACAATGGTGTGCGCCGGAATGTCACCGAGATTTTTGAGCAGCTCGAACTCGAGCAGGCTGTGGCGTCGCATCACCTTGCCATTTTACGCGATCGCGGTGTCCTCAGCCAGGAGCGCAGCGGGAAACATGTTTTCTATTTCCTCCGGCATCCGCGGCTGACGGAAATCGTGCATTGCGTCAAAGACTGCTGCGTGGTATAGGGGAAAGGTGATGACAGAATTATTCGGATTTCTCGCAGCTGTTGTGATCGGACTGACACTGGGGCTGATTGGAGGTGGCGGATCCATTCTCACCGTCCCATCCCTTGTCTACCTCCTGGGTGTAGCGCCCGTACCCGCCACGGCATATTCGCTGTTCATTGTCGGTCTGACTTCGCTCGTCGGGGCCGTGGCATACATGCGGAAAGGTCTTGTCAGTTTCCGCACCGCGGCCGTCTTCGGCATCCCGGCCTTCATCGCCGTATTCACCGCGCGAACCGTGATCGTCCCTGCGCTTCCTGAACAACTGTTCAGCCTGGGCGGATTCGTGGTCAGCCGTGACCTTGCCCTCATGCTTCTCTTTGCGCTGCTCATGCTCGCCGCTTCGGTCAGCATGATTCGCAAGCGGAAAGGTGCTGAGGAGGACTCGGAAATAGAATTCAACTACCCGATGATTTTTGTGGAAGGTATCGTCGTCGGCACGCTTACCGGGCTCGTCGGGGCCGGCGGTGGTTTCCTGATCATCCCCGCACTGGTGATCCTTGCACGATTGCCCATGAAACTCACGGTCGGCACATCGCTGCTGATTATCGCAACGAATTCCCTTCTCGGCTTCACCGGGGACATGATGACCATGTCCATCGACTGGGGATTTCTCGGAACGTTTTCCGTATTCGCCATTGGTGGTATCGTGGCCGGCAGCTGGCTGGCACGCTATATCTCCGGTGCGCGGCTAAGACCCGCATTCGGATGGTTCACGCTGGCGATGGGCGTCTATATCATCGGAAGAGAACTGGTTTTCAATACACTGTAACACTAACGGACATACCCCATGTTTAATGATATATTCTCCGCCTTGCGGGGTGGAAAAACATCCGTCGCGAACATTGGTTCCGAGGAATTTGCTCAGCTGATGGAAGAACATCCCGATGCCGTCATCCTTGACGTGCGTACCGCGGGAGAGTTCCAGATGGGACACATTCCCGGTTCGCGCAACCTCGATATGATGGATCCGCGGTTCCGCGATGCCATCGGTGAGCTGTCACGAGAGAGCAAGGTTCTGCTTTACTGCCGCAGTGGCAATCGCAGCTACCATGCCGGAAACATGATGAAGCAGATGGGCTTCGAGGACGTCTACAATCTGGCCAGCGGCCTCCTGGGCTGGCAGAAACCCCTCGACCGTTGACCCGCTACCGACAGCAAGAAATTCAGATTACGTAGAACAGAGGATACCATGTATTTCCAGCATATATATGAAAAAGGACTTGCACAGGCCAGCTATCTTGTCGGCTGTCAGGCAACAGGAGAAGCGCTCGTCATCGATCCACGAAGGGATATCGACGTCTACCTGGATGCAGCGGAGAAGCAGAACCTGCGTATTACGCATATCACGGAAACACACATTCATGCCGATTTCCTGAGTGGCGCGCGTGAACTCGCAGCTGCAACAGGCGCGAAGATGCTGCTTTCGGATGAAGGCGGCGCGGATTGGCGTTATGCATTCGATCACATCCCCTTGCACGGGGGTGACCATTTCATGGTGGGCAATCTGCGCATCGACGTGCTGCACACCCCGGGACATACGCCGGAACACCTCAGCTTTCTCCTTACGGATACTCCGGCGAGCGAACAGCCGGTGATGGTGTTCACGGGTGATTTTGTCTTCGTCGGCGATGTTGGCCGCCCTGACCTTCTTGAAAAGGCCGCAGGGATAAAGGGCAGCAGAGAGATCGGTGCGCGACAGATGTTCGCGTCGCTCGACACGTTCCGGCAGCTTCCCGATCACGTTCAGGTCTGGCCCGGGCACGGGGCAGGATCCGCCTGCGGGAAAGCCCTTGGGGCTGTCCCTTCGAGTACCGTCGGCTACGAGAAAGTTGTAAACTGGGCGCTGCGCATCAGGGAGGAGGAAACCTTCGTGCGCGAGCTGCTCGATGGACAACCTGAACCGCCGAAATATTTCGCCATGATGAAACAGCTCAATAAAGTCGGTCCCAGCGTCCTCGGTGGCATCCCGCACCCGGCACGACTGACACTTTCACAATTCGAGGAGGAGCTCCGACGGGGTGTCACACTTGTGGATACGCGTGATAAACTCGCGTTCGCCGGTGGTCATATTCCCGATAGCCTCAATATTCAGGATAACAATGCGTTCAGTACATGGGCCGGGTGGATGCTGGAATACGGTTCCCCCTTCATGCTCGTTGCGTCTGATACCCGGATTGAGGAATTAACCAGGGCTCTGATTCGTATCGGACTCGATGATATCGCAGGATATGTCTCGGACATGGACCGTATTGGAGACGCGGGACACAATATGCGCGTCGTCGACCAGATCACCGTCGAAGAATTGCGCGCCAACCGCAGCGCATACCATGTGCTCGACATCCGCGGAGAGACGGAGTTTCTCACCGGACATATTCCGGGAGCGGAAAATATTCATGCCGGCGCGCTTACTGCGCAGCTTGACGATATTCCAAAGGATCGACCAGTGGTTGTGCACTGCGTCAGCGGAGATCGCTCATCGATTGCGACAAGCCTGCTCCTTTCCAAAGGTGTTCGCAACGTCCGTAACCTGACCTGCGGCTTCAATGGTTGGAAGCAGGCAGGATATCCCGTCGAAGTCCCTGTTGAGAAGAATGAAAACGCACTGGCGGCCTAGTTCACATCATCGCTGTGCCGCTTGACGCGCTTCCCGTCCTGAAATATTTCGGGACGGGATTTTTTTCCCTGATATTGTGCATAGCGCCATTTTATTGTATTCTACAGCATCGATCCTGGCCTTGTATCATGTGCGGAGTAATCCACCATGAAGCGACGATTCACCCGCTTCCCGCTCAAAGGCGGAGCGAAGCGTATATTGTTGCTCACAATATTTCTCAGCGTAATCGCTGCGACCACGCAACAGCGGGCATGCGCGCAGAGCCCTGATGACAGTCTGGACATTAAGATCGGCCAGATGCTGATGGTGGGGTTTCGCGGTCTGACAGCTCGTCCTTCGAGTTCAATCGCTGAGGCGATTCACGATTATCATCTCGGTGGCGTGGTACTCTTCGACTTTGACGTCGAGAAAAAGGAATACGGGCGGAATATTACCTCGCCCATGCAGATGCTTGATCTCACTTCTGATCTTCAACAGGCATCTGCGCTGCCGCTTTTTATTGCGGTGGATCAGGAAGGGGGCAAGGTGACGAGGATGAAGACCAGGGACGGTTTTCCCGGCAATGTATCACAAGCATATATCGGACGCATCGACAATGCGGATTCCACGACGTACTACACGGATATCATGGCGCGATCGATCCGCATCGTCGGCGCGAATGTTAACTTCGCACCGGTAGTGGATCTCAATGTCAATCCGTCAAATCCCGTTATCGGCAGCCTGGGCCGGAGTATTTCCTCAGACCCTGATGTGGTCTCCCGCAATGCCGCGCTCATGATCGAGGCGTATCACAAATGGGGTGTGCTTTGCGCTGTCAAGCATTTTCCCGGTCATGGTTCTTCGATGGACGATTCCCATGAAGGGTTCGTCGATGTCAGTGACAGCTGGTCGGACGAGGAACTCGAACCGTACCGCGCGCTCGTTGCCAAAGGGCTGCCTGACATGGTGATGACCGCACACATCTACAACAGTGACCTGGATGAAACCTGGCCGGCAACGCTTTCGAAAAACGTCATCACAGGACTGCTGCGTGATGATATCGGGTACGATGGCGTTGTCATTACCGACGACCTCATGATGAAGGCGATCACTGACGATTATGGCACTGAAACCGCCATCAAACAGGCAGTGCTTGCCGGGGCTGATATCCTGCTCTTCGCCAACAATAGCTATAGCTACGATCACACTATCGCGAAAACAGCCTTCTCCATGCTGAAAGCCCTGGTAGAGAAGGGAGCCATTTCACGGGAGCGTATCAACCAGTCGTACCTCCGTATCATGCGACTGAAAAATCGGCTCATGCCGGGACGAGCGGAACGCTAATTACACTTGTCTTTTCCCGCCTTTCACCTTATATTTCGTTTTCGTATTGAAAACGGAGTAGCAGGCGATATGTTCACCATTCTCATGATCCTTATTATTCTGATCGGTATTGCAATGACCGGTACCATCCTGATGCAGAATCCCAAGGGTGGCGGTCTCTCCAGCGCATTTGGCGGTGCGAGTGGCGGCGTGGGCAGCATGCTCGGCGTGCGCCATGCATCGGACATTCTCGCCAAGACCACGTGGGGGCTGGCGATTGCATTTACCGTATTGATCTTTGCCGTCAACATGTTTTTCCTTCCCAATGAGGGAACGCAGGAAAGCATCATCCAGCAGAGTGCCGCGGAAGCTCCGATCACTCCGATGGAAAAGCAGCAGCAGATGGAGCAGCAGGCACAGCAGCCCGCAAACCAGCAGCAGGCAGCACCCGGTGCTGACCAGCAGCAGGCACCCCCTCCGCCTCCTCCGCCGACGGAATAAGACAATCAGTTTGTTTTGGAAAAACCCCGTTTCTCAAAAGAGGAACGGGGTTTTTCAGTTTCAGCTGCCCGGCGGGATTGCAGATCTATACGACGGTCTGTTCGTCTGCATGATAGCTCGAGCGTACGAGGGGACCGGATTCCACATGTGAAAATCCAAGCTCGATTCCTCGCTGCTTCCAGGCAGCAAATTCGTCAGGTGTGACATAACGGTCGACCGGGAGATGCTGCTTGGTGGGCTGGAGATACTGACCGAGTGTCATGATATCGACATCAATTGCGCGGAGATCCTTCATAACCTGCAGAATCTCGTCTTCACTTTCACCCAGTCCGAGCATGATGCCGGTTTTTGTCACCAGTCCTGCGCGCTTGCACATGGAAAGCACATCGCGCGAACGCTGATATTTCGCCTGGGGGCGTACCCGGCGATACAGCCGTGGTACCGTCTCCATATTGTGATTGAAGATGTCAGGACGTGCTGCGATCACGGTCCTAATGGCATCTTCTTTTCCCTGAAAATCCGGAGTGAGCACTTCAACCTTGCAGTGGGGGAGACGGTCACGGATGGCGCGAATGGTCGCGGCAAAGATTTCAGACCCACCATCCTTCAGCTCGTCGCGATTGACCGAGGTAATCACTGCATGGCGCAGCTGCATCCGCTCCACCGCTTCCGCAACGCGACGAGGTTCGTCCAGATCCAACACCTGGGGACGGCCGGTCTTGACCGAACAGAATCCGCAGCTTCGAGTGCAGATATCTCCGAGAATCATGAATGTGGCGGTACCGCGATTCCAGCATTCCGCCATGTTGGGACAGCGTGCGTCTTCACAGACAGTATTCAGTCCCTGTGCATCGATGAGCTTGCGGACCTCGGAAAACTTGGTCCCCAGAGGAACCTTGATTTTCAACCAGTCCGGTCGCCGTTCGCGTTTCTTTTTTCCAGGGATGTCAATATCTATTGGCTGCATGAGAATCCAATCGTATAAGTCAAACGTCCTTAAAAATACGACGAAGCATACACTCGCCAAAATGCAGGAAATGAGTGCCATGGGGGTTGCAAACGAAGAAGGAAGGAGGATCGGGCTAGAATACCACGATATGGATGACGAAGGCCGCGACCGTGATGATGGTGGTCGTGATGGTGAGGGTGATAAGTGTGATCTGATGCAGTGGGGAGTCGGGCAGTCCGTAATGGTCCTGGCCGCGCTGAATGCTTTTGTGCGCTTTGTAAAACAGCAGTCCGCAGACAGGAATGCCAAGCACCCCGATCGCCAGAAGGAGCTGTTCGAACGGAAGTTCATCGATCGCATCGTTGGAGATATATCCGTGCACGCCTGAAATGAGCAGGACAATGCCGACGAGGGCGATCAGCAGGCCTAGGAGGGAAACTGTGATTGTCAGCAGCTTCCGGAGCGGGGAAAAGGACATACGTTGCTGGAGATACGGTGTTCAAATACCGAAGCTCCCGCGGTGTTGCTGCGGGAAAAGGAATAGTGATGCAGGGAGAATACAGATTTCAACGTGAAAAACAAAGCTCTCCCACCGCATAAGATGGGAGAGCCGTATATGTCGAATATCTCCGTTGTCTGCAACGTTTGTCTGCCGGTACGGTCCTCGCCTCCGGCGATCAAAACGCCCAGGTGGCCCCGAATTCTCAGATCGATTCGAGGTTGAATTCTTCGAGATACTGTTTGACGCGTTCGAGGAAGCGTCCACCCAGCGCACCATCCACGATGCGATGGTCAAAGGAGAGCGACAGCAGCATCATCGAACGAATGCCGATGCTGTCTTCTCCGTCACGGGTAATGACCACGGGTTTCTTCTGCACCGCGCCGGCACCGAGAATGGCGACCTGCGGCTGATTGATAATCGGGGTGCCAAAGATATTTCCGAACACGCCGAAATTGGTGATCGTAAAGGTCCCATCCTGAATATCCTCGGGTGTCAACTTCCGATCGCGCGCACGTCGGGCGAGATCAGAGATGCCGCGACCGAGTCCCACCGGGTTGAGCGTGTCTGCATTTTTGAGGACGGGCACGATGAGCCCTCCGTCTTCCATGGCGACGGCAATTCCGAGGTTAATCATTTTCTTGAGCAGAATGTTATCCCCATCAATGGAACTGTTCACATAGGGGAAATCCTTCAGGGCGCGAATGGTTGCCTCTGCAATAAACGGCATGTACGTCAGGGAGAAACCCTCACGCTGCTTGAATGCTTTTGCGTTGGCGGCGCGGAATTTCTCGATCTTCGTCATGTCGACTTCCGAGACAACTGCGACATGCGGGGAAATCTGCTTGCTCTTGACCATGTGCTCGGCCATGAGTTTGTGCATGTTGTCCATCGGGATGACGTCGTACCCATCACCGGCGACGGGGGACGGCGCGGGCATGCTGCTCAGGGATGCTGAAGGACTCGCAGAGGCCGTTGCGCCTGCCGAGGATGGGGCCGCCGAGGGAGCGGAAATGGCGCCGGACTTACGGGCCTCGAGGTAAGCGAGTACGTCATTCTTCGTGACGCGCCCGTTCGCTCCGCTCCCTTCGATGGCTTCCAGCTCTGTCATGCCGATACCTTCCGTAGAAGCGATACGCATGACCACCGGTGAGTAAAAGCGCAGCGACGCATCGCCTGCGACGCTTGACTGCTGGCTTGCCGTTTGCGCTGGCGCTGGCGCGGGGGCCGGCGTGCTTTCTGCCGGGGCGGTGTCTTTCGCACTGGCGCTTTCCTGTCCATTCCCGGCATTATTCTCTTCCGTCTTCTTTGCTTCAGCAGGAGTACTTTCTTCTACCTGCGCACTGTCGGCGTCCGTTTCAATCACCGCGATCGGTGTGCCCACTTCGACCGTGTCACCCTCTTCTGCCATGGTTTTGACGAGAATCCCTGCATTCGGTGCAGGGACTTCCGTATCCACCTTGTCGGTTGCGATCTCGAGAATGGTCTCGTCGCGATCCACGGCATCGCCCGGCTGTTTGAGCCACTTGAGAATGCGTCCTTCGGTGATGCTCTCGCCCATCTTGGGCATCTGGACTTCGACTTTCATGGTATCTGAACCTCGTTCTGCTGAGTTGATAGTAATGATTGCAAATTTCTGTTATGTGTCAGGACAGGGATCAATATGCGAGCAGCTCGCGGGCTGCGTCCAGCACGTCCTTGTCCTGCGGCAGGATCTCGCTTTCCAGCGTCCATGCATAGGGGATATGGCAGTCGACCGCACCGAGGCGCTTCACCGGCGCGTCAAGCAGCTCAAATCCTTCATGAGCAATGCGGGAAGCCACTTCGCCCCCGAATCCGCCTGTCAGATTGTCTTCGTGCGCGACAAGAACCCGGCTGGTTTTTTGGATGGAGCGAAGGATGGTATCCATATCAAGCGGGACGAGGGTGCGAAGGTCGATGACCTCGACGGAAATTCCTTCCTTGTCGAGTTTCCGCGCGGTTTCAAGGGATTTCTGTACGAGGGCGCCCCATGCGACGATGGTCATGTCCGTGCCTTCACGTCGCACTGCGGCCTTGCCGAACGGCAGCAGCCATTCTTCATCTGGTTCGAGCGATGCGGCGTATCCCTGCCGGTACATGCCCTTGTGCTCGAGGAACATGACGGGATCATCCATCCGACAGGCTGTCTTCAGCAGCCCTTTCGCATCCGCGGCAGTTGAAGGATAGGCGACGTACAGTCCGGGAATATGCGAGAAATACCCATCGATACTCTGACTGTGATAGAGGGCACCATGAATATATCCACCAACAGGAACACGGATCACTACCGGTGCTGAAAAGTGATTGTTGGACCGATACCGCATGGTGGCGACTTCATTCCGGATATGCATCATTGCGGTCCAGATATAGTCACCGAATTGAATTTCGACCACGGGCTTGAACCCGCGTACCGCGAGTCCAACCGCTGTTCCGACGATGCTGGATTCGGCAAGGGGAGAATTGAAACAGCGGGAAAGCCCGAATTTGGTGGACAGGCCACGTGTTGCAGTGAATACACCGCCTTTGCCGTCCTGTACATCCTGTCCGTACACGATGATGTTTTTGTCACGCTCCATTTCCTCCTGCAGAGCGTGATTGATCGCGTCAACAATAACGATTTTGTTGCCTGCCGGAGTTGTGGACTCGTACTGCAGCTCGTCTTTCTTCGGTGAGAAAAGGAAGTCCGTAGCCGTCGAAGGATCTGGCAGGGCCTTGGCTTCCGCCACATCCGTTGCATCGTTCACTTCATCAAGGATTTCCTTTTCCATCTGCTCGAATTCTTCCTCCGTGAGCATCCCCGCATCGATGAGTGCGTCTTTCATGCGGTGAATCGGATCTCGCTGCCTGTCGCGCTCGAGCTCTTCCTTGCTGCGGTATTTTGTCTGGTCGTCAGAGGAACTGTGCGCGAGGAGACGCACAACGTCCGTAACGATCACCGTGGGACCCTCACCTCGGCGCCCGCGTGCCACGGCTTTGCGGAATGCCTCGTAGGTCTCGAAAAAATTCGTACCGTCGACCTCGATGCGCTCGAGATTGACGTAGCCTGCGACCATGTCATAGACCGAGCCGCCGGTCTGCTGCGAGAGGTGCACGCTGATGGCGTATTTGTTGTCCTGCACGCAGAAAATAACCGGGAGTTTGGCACGACTGGCCCAGTTTACGGCCTCATGGAAATCACCCTGGCTGGTCGTGCCTTCTCCCGATGAAACATAGACAACTTCGTCGGTCTCCTGCAGACGCGCACCCTTTGCCGTCCCAACCGCCTGCAGATACTGTGTGCCGGTGGGGGACGACTGTGAGACGACACGCGCTGAAGCCATGCCGTAATGCTGCGGCATCTGCCGGCCTCCCGAATTGACATCCTCGGCCCGGGCAAGGAAATTCGTCATGATGCCCTCCGCATCCATTCCCATGCCGAGCATGAAGCTCAGGTCACGGTAATAGGGATACGACCAGTCCTTCCCGGGCTCAAACGCCTTTGCTGCCGCGATCTGCGCTGCTTCGTGTCCCGAACCTCCGATATGGAAGAAACTCTTTCCCTGTTTGAGCAGGGTAAGCATTTTCTGATCCAACCTCCGCGATGTCATCATGGTGCGCAGGATGCTGCGCAGCTCATCGGCGGAAAACGGGCTGTTCTTCGGGATTTCAAGGGCGAATGGATTCTTCTGACGCTGTGCGCTGCCTTTTTTCTCTGCTACAGCGGTATCGGGAGCGGTTTTCCGGGATTTCGGCGCCTTTTTCGGCGTGCTCGTCCTGGTCTTGGCCATGAATGTACTCCGGTTTCAGGATTTGTTTAGACTCAGTTACTAAACCGTTTCAGGGTGGGAAAAATTCCCTGTTTGAGTACCGGAAACGGTCGTTCCGGATCGAGAATGTCTGTCTGTGAGAACTCCGGGAGAACATAAAAGATAGGACAGGGGGATTACATCCGCAATCGAGCTTCCTGATCAGCTTTGATTCGTGTGCCGGAGCGGAGCGGGACGGGGTTGCGTATCACGTCATGACAAAATCGTAATGGAAAAATCTCCCATTCGTACTTGACCATTCCTACGGGGATTTCTATTATTGAGACAATCTGATACAACACCATGTATCTGACGGGTTATCGCCGATTGCGGTGCGGAAGATACACCATCTTATACGGAGGTTCTATGAACGAATTCAGTTACGAATACGGCAATTCTGGCGGATTCGAGATGATTGGAGTCGGTTGGATTATCTTCTGGCTGCTCATCGTCGTGCTGATGATTGTCAGTATGTGGAAGATTTTCACCAAGGCGGGACAGCCCGGGTGGGCAGCAATCGTTCCATTTTATAACCTGTTCATTCTGCTGCGTATCACAGGAAGACCGGAATGGTGGATCATCCTCTGGCTCATCCCGTGCGTGAACATTGTCATACAGATACTTGTGTATATAGACCTGGCTCGGGTGTTTGGCAAATCGACCGGTTTTGCTATCGGACTCATTCTCCTGCCATTCGTCTTTTTCCCTGTACTCGCCTTCAGTGATGCGGAGTATGGGGGCTGACCGGACTGCAGTTCGACGGGGTGCGGCCATGCGCCGCGCCCCGTTCGAAGCACTCGGCCGTCTTCTCGGTCCGCGTGGTACCGTTCTCGTTTTGCTCCTCGGTATGCTCGCCGCAGGCGCACTCTGGCTCTACATCATCGTTCCTTACACGCCTCTCACCACCATCCCCTGTCCTTTCGAATACGTCACAGGCTATGAATGCGCGGGCTGCGGACTGCAGAGTTCGCTGATGAATCTCTTCAGTCTGCGCTTCAAATACGTGCTGATGGCGAATCTCCTCAGTCCCATACTTCTGCCGCTGTTTTTCATAATGATCGTATCGTGGACAGCAGAATTGCTATTCGGACAGAAGGTGTGGCACATGCGCATGCCTCGCCCTGTCATAGCGGGACTCGTTGTTGTGCTTCTGCTCTATACCGTTCTCCGCAACATTCCCTCGCTGCACGTCTGGTAGGTGGCACGTGTTTGCGCTGCACGAATGGTGGCGCAACACACGTGATGGTGCGGCACGTACCGCGGTGTCACTCCCCATCCGGGGACTTCTCGCCAGCGCTTTTCCCTTCCGCGAGTTTTTTCAGTTCATCCAGGGTCTTCCAGGCGTCGACAGGACTCAGACTGTTGATATCCAGTGCACGCAGGCGGTCTTTGAGTTCCATATCGCTGGCTTCAAACAGACTGATCTGGTACTGTGAACCTCGCTGTGAGAGCTTTTGCCGGGCCTCCTCTTCGGACGACGCGGCGAGCACGGTGAGATCCTGCCCCTCCAGCGATTTGAGCACGGTGCGTGCACGGTCGATCACGGCCTCTGGAAGCCCGGCCATCTGGGCGACCTGTATGCCGTAGCTGTGATCCGCAGTGCCGCGTGAAACATTGCGCAGGAATATCACTTTGTCCTGATACTCGCGGACCTCCACCTTGTAATTGCAGATATGAGGGAAGATATCCGCCATTTCGTTGAGTTCGTGATAATGCGTGGCGAACATCGTTTTCGAACGGCATTCGGGATTGTCATGAAGATGCTCGGTTATTGCCCATGCGATGGAGATACCGTCGAAGGTCGAAGTGCCGCGGCCGATTTCATCGAGCAGAACGAGGGACTTGGGGGTGGCATTGTTGAGAATATTTGCGGCCTCATGCATTTCGACCAGGAAGGTACTTTCTCCGGCCGCAATATTGTCGGATGCGCCGACACGGGTGAATATGCGATCGACGATGCCGATCGATGCTTCGGAGGCCGGGACAAAGCTGCCGATCTGCGCGAGGAGCACAATCAGACCTGTCTGTCGCAGGTACGTGCTTTTCCCGCTCATGTTCGGCCCGGTAATGATCATGATCTGCTCGTCGGTATTCAGCAGAACATCGTTGGCGACGAAATGCTCGCCGGGTGGAAGCATGCGCTCGACGACGGGATGCCGTCCCCCGCGAATAAGGATCTCGTCACTGTCATTGACAGTGGGACAGCTGTACTGCAATTCAAGCGCGGCGACCGCGAGCCCGTTCAAACAGTCGAGCACCGCGATGCCACGGGAGAGCGATTGAATACGCTCTGCCGTCGCGGCCACTGCCAGCCGCAGCTCATTGAACAGCTCCGTCTCCAGCGTGAGAATCTGCTCACGCGCGTTGAGCACTTTGTCCTCATATTCCTTGAGCTCGGGAGTGATGTATCGTTCGGCGTTGACCAGGGTCTGACGTCGTATGAACGTATCGGGCACCTTGTCAAGATTTGCTTTCGAGACATTCAGATAATACCCGAATGCCTTGTTGTACTCGAGCTTGAGCGAACTGATCCCCGTTTCCTGGCGCAGTTTTTCCTGGTAACTGCGCATCCACTCCTTGCCATGCAACGCGATGTCACGAATCTCATCGAGCTCAGCGTGAAACCCGGGGCGGATGACGCCACCGTCCACAAGATTGAGGGGAGGATCGTCTACCAGGGTTTCATCGATCAGCCTTGCGACATCTTCCATAGGTTCGATTTGTCCATGCAGCGAGCGCAGGAGGGGGGCGTCCCGCTCGCCCACGGCGTCGCGAAGCAGCGGAATGCGCCGCAGACTGCTGCGCAGCGCCCCGAGTTCTCGAGGTGTGGCACGGCCGGTGCATACGCGTCCGATCAGACGATCAAAGTCCACGATTTCCCCGAGCAGCGCCGTAATCGTTTCGCGCTGTTCATGTGCCGCCGTCATTTCCCGCACCGCTGCGAGGCGCTGCTGAATGGCGTCAATGCGCTTGAGCGGATGCGTCACCCAGTATTTGAACAGTCGTCCGCCCATGGACGTCGACGTATGGTCGAGAATGGAAATCAGCGTGCCGTCTTTCCCGCTGTCACCGATTGCAGTCAGGATCTCGAGATTTCTTCTTGTGGACGCATCGAGAGTGATGTATTCGTCGATCGGATAGTGCCTGATGCTGCGCAAATGGGGGAGACGTGCCTTCTGTGTTTCCCCGAGATAGTGTACCGCCGCACCGGCAGCGATAATGCCTGCATTCAAATCCTCGATGCCGAAACCCTTGAGTGTCTGCGTCCGGAAGTGTTCAACGAGAATCTCATACGCGGTATCGCGGCCATACAGCCAGTCGTCCATTTTTGTGATCGGCACACGAAGCGGATTGCGACCGAACAGATCGTGAAAGTGTTCGATATCGCCCTTGGCCAGCAGCACCTCGCTGGGTGCGATGGTCTCGAGCTGATCGCGAAGCATGTGTTCATCCATCTCCGCCGTGAAAAAATCCCCGGTGGATGCGTCTACGAACGCCACGCCTGCATTCCCATCCTTGAACGCAATAGAGGCGAGGAAATTGTAATGTTTGTGATCGAGCAGTTTGTCAGTAAACACCACACCAGGGGTGACGACCTCAACGACATCCCGCTTGACGATACCCTTGGCTTTTTTGGGATCCTCCAGCTGCTCACACACCGCGACGCGGAGTCCCGCCCGTACGAGTTTCGGCAAATAGCTATCGAGTGCATGATGGGGAAAACCTGCCAGCGGCACTTCACTCGCCCCGCCATTCGACCGCTTCGTCAGCGTTATCCCCAGCACCTTTGCGGCCGTCAGCGCATCCTCCTCAAAAGTCTCATAGAAATCGCCCATACGAAACAGCAGTATGGCATCCGCATACTCCGCCTTGATCCGCTGGTACTGTTTCATCAATGGTGTGGGCATGGGGTTATCTTGGGGGCACTAAGACACGAAGACACAAAGACACAAAGGGTTTTATAATATAACGCGTTTTATTCCATTCTTCAGAATGGGGACGTTGAAGTTCATCAGAAAGCCAAGTCGCAGCTGCATGAGTTTCAGGTATGTGAGGAGTTGTGAGCGATGGACCATCAGCAATGTATCAACGGATTTAATTTCGACGATCACACAGTGCTCTACCAGCAGATCGAGTCGGAAGCCGTAGGCGAACTCCTTTTCTTTGTAGCGCACTGGAATGATGACCTGTTTTTCAACTTCCAGGCCACGCTGTTCAAGTTCAAACGCAAGACTGCGTTCGTAGATAGATTCGAGCAATCCCGGCCCCAGCGTACGGTGTACCTCAATCCCTGCATCAACAAGCTGCGTTGCGACTCGTTCCACCGCAACATCAAGCTTGGTGTACGTCTTCATAACATTTCTCCCTATAGTATTTTAATAATTCCCCTTCGTGTCTTCGTGTCTTTGTGCCCCCAAGATCAAATGAACAATGACGTCAGTTCGAATTTTTCGGCGTCGACCAGGCCGCGGTCAGTGACTTTGAGCGCGGGGATGGGGGAGAGAGCGAGAAACGACAGCGTCATGAACGGATCAGGGAGTCGGCAGCCGAGCTGATGCGCAGCGCTGTTGAGCTGGTCGACTTTTCCGCGAACGAAATGCAGCGGCTGATCGGAGACGAGCCCGGCCACGGGAAGAGCCAGTTCCTCGAGAACGCGTCCGTCATTGACGATACATTGTCCGCCGCCGAGTTGGACCAGGCGCAGTGTGGCGATATACATATCGAGATCATTTGTGCCGACGACGATGATATTGTGCGCGTCGTGCGCAACGGTGGAAGCCAGCGCACCACTCTTGAGTCCGAAACCGCGCACGAAGCCGATGCCGATGTTGCCGGTGGCATGATGTCGCTCGATGACCGCGAGCTTGAGAATGTCGCGTGCCGGATCTGCGAGAACCATGTCGTCTTCGATCCGGGGGGTATCGGTGGCGGCGGTGGTTATGATCTGCCCGGGGACGAGTTCAATGACTTTAATCCTGCTGTGCGGTACCTGGTACACGCCGAGATGTCCCGGTTGGAAGTCGGCGTCGACATGCATGCTGTCTTTCATCTTCTCGAGTTCAGGCGCGGCTTCCGGTGTGAACAGCGTTTCCCCGTCGCGTGCTACCAGCCGGCCGCCGTAATACACGGATCGAGCGCGGAAATCCTGGAGGTCGTCAACCACAACGAAATTGGCGCGTCTGCCTGGAGCGATGGCGCCGTGTTCGCTGAGCCGATAATGCCGCGCTGTGTTAATCGTCGCCATCTGCAGAACCGTCATCGGATCAAGTCCGACACGTATGGCTTCGCGGACATGGTGATCGATGTGTCCCTCATCTTCGAGATCCGCAGGATGTTTATCATCCGTCGCAAATGAAAACTGGGCGGCGTTCTCACGGGTGACGAGCGGGAGGAGGTCATGGAGATTGCGTTCCGCCGTTCCTTCCCGCAGCAGAATATGCATGCCGCGACGCAGCTTTTCACGTGCTTCGTCAATCGTCGTGCATTCGTGATCACTGCGCACCCCGGCGAGGATGTACGCATTGAGCATGGGACCGGTGAGCCCGGGTGAATGTCCGTCCACCGGTTTCCCGCTGGCTGCTCCGATTTTCTGCAGTTCGCTGTCCATCCCGAGAAAAACGCCGGGAAAATTCATCATCTCCGCAACCCCGGCCACATGGTCCTTGCGCGTGTACATGAGTATGTCCATCGGACTGATTTTCGCCCCAGCGGTTTCCAGCGGAGTGGCAGGGACGCAGGATGACATCATGACGAAGAGATCGAGCGGAAGTCTGTCGGCTGCATGGAGCACGTAATCAATGCCATCGAGTCCGACAACATTCGCGAATTCATGCGGATCAACAACCGCGCCCGCTGTCCCACGTGGCACGACGGCGCGGCAGAATTCCGCCACCGTAAGCATGCTGCTTTCGACATGAATATGACCGTCCAGCAGTCCCGGCACCAGGTAGCTGCCGCCGAGATCGATGATTTCCTTGCCCTCGTATTCTCCAATTCCCACGATGATGCCGCCTGCAACGGCGACGTCGCCCTGGTGAATTTCTCCACTCAGGACGTTAATGATGTTTCCGTTGCGGAAGACGACGTCTGCGGGGGTCTCCCCACGGGCAACGGCGAGATTGTGCTTCAGCTGTTCCATTGGTACCTCCTTGGGAGTCTGTACTCAGAACTACGGACTTTTTGGTGAAGAAATCAATATCTGTGTGAAGCCCCATTCATACAGACCAGATGCGCATGCAGGAGGGACCAACACGGCGCAGCGTAGGCAGCGGCGTGAGAGTGTGCATCTGAAGCGCTTTACTCAGGTCGGGAGGACGATGCGGAACGTCGTTCCCTTGCCGGGAGAGGTCTCCTGCACGAAAAGTTTGCCGCGATGATAGTCCTGCACAATGCGGCGGGCAAGACTCAGTCCCAATCCCCAACCCCGTTTTTTCGTACTGTACCCCGGCCGGAAAATATCTTTCTTCATGCGCGTGTCCATGCCCTTGCCATTGTCGTGGACATCAATGACGATATGACGCGACGTCGCATTGACACGATATTCAATGCGTCCATCAGTCGATTCCATGGCATCCAGCGCATTTTTCATCAGGTTTTCAAACACCCATTCGAGCAATTCCCCGTTGTAGCGTGCGGAAACAGCGTCGATTTCCGGGACAATGATTTCCACTTTCTTTCCGAACTGTGGTGTCCTTCTACGATAGTACTCGGCGCTTTTCCTGATGGTATCCATCAGATTCTGCTCCTCAAGCTGGGGACGGGAGCCGATTTTCGAAAATCGCAGGGCAATGCGATTGAGCCGGCTGACATCTTTCTCCATTTCCGAAAGCGTCTGCCGCATGGCCTGGGGATCGTCTTCCTGCTCCCTGAGCAGCTCGAGCCAGCCGAGGAGGGATGAGAGTGGTGTCCCGAGCTGATGGGCGGTTTCCTTCGACATTCCCACCCAGATATTCGCCTGTTCGCTCCGCTTGATATAGCTGAAACCCACGTACCCGATGAGGATGAACATCGCGGCCACGAGAATCTCAATGTAGGGCAGGAGGCGAAGCTCCTTGACGAGATCGGATTCATCGTAATAGATGTAGTTGCAGATCGCAGTATCGCCATAACTGACGATCAGTGGATCATTGGAGGCCGCCATGGCCTGGCGCTTGTCTTCGAGAAAGATCTGGATTTCATCAGGCGTCATCGTGCTCGAATCGACCTCGATGTTCCGAATGCTTGCAACCGCGTTGCTGGTATCGGTCAGCATCATCGGGAAATCCAGCTTGCCCACTTCCCCTGTCACGATATTGTAGGCAAAGGTGAAATCACCGTTCTCGGAGGTCCCGTTCGCCACAAAATCCAGTGCCTGGATATAGACATCCCGTGCCGCGATTTCCCGCTCCTGGAGTTTTTCGACGATGCTCTGCGTGTAGAAGAGCACGGCAATGACAATTCCCATCGCCAGAACGACGAGTACAATCTTGAAATTTGCGGAAACGGGCCTGCGCTGCATGTTTTGTCCTGTTCGTGACAAATTCCACTTACACTACGAAACTCGGAAGGCCAATCAAAGGGCAAAAAATGCGACCGCACCAGGCTGGAACTTCCTTGATTTTCAGATGATTTCAATATATGGTGAACAACCCACATGAAGATAGCAGACGCGTATGGCACAACCTCTCGTTTCCATCATTATCGCGACATATAACCGGGCTGACCTGCTTCCCCGTGCGCTTGAATCCGTCATGCTGCAGTCATGGCAATACTGGGAACTCTGCATCATCGACGATGGGAGCACGGACGATACGCCGAAGCTCCTGAAAGAATTTGGCACAGGTGACGGTCGCATCAGGGTGTTCCGGCAGGAAAATGCAGGACCGTCCGCAAGCCGAAATCTCGGATTGCAGCACTGTTTTGGCGATTACATTGCCTTTCTCGACAGCGATGATGCCTACGCGGTCGATCATATCGCGCTTCGCGTCCGCGAAATGCGCATGCATCCCGAAACCGATATGCTATACGGGGGCTTCCGGGCTATCGGAAACGATACGCAGCTGATGGTTCCGGATATGTACAATCCCGGCAGGGAAGTGCCAATTGAGAACTGCATCGTGGGTGGGACATTCTTCGTCCGTCACGGCGTCATCGAAAAGGCAGGTGGCTGGCAGGATGGCTATGCCGAGGATGCCCAGCTCTTCCAGCGTATTCGCGCGCAGTTCCGCGTCCGTCATGTCTCCTATCCCACCTACCTGTATCATCGTGACAGCATTGACAGCCGCTGCAGTCAACTCCGGTAGTGCGCAGAAACGGGATGCGCAGAAACGGGATGCGCAGCGCAGAAGCCGCTCGCATCGGCAGGGGGACTCCACATTACCTTTGAATACGACGCGAGTACTCCGTATATTTAGAGTTCGTAATGAGTTGCGGCAAATCAGCAGCAGGTTTTCATGCTCATCAGTATGACAGGATATGGAACGGCAACCATCGTCAATGGCAAGACCAGTGTGACGGCGGAATTGCGTTCAGTCAACAGCAGATTTTATGAATTCAGCGCCCGGCTTCCCAAGTATATCCAGACACGGGAACTGGAACTCAAGGACGCGGTGCGTGGAAGAATCAAACGCGGCAAAGTGAACCTCTCGGTCGCCATCGACAAGCATGCTGATGGGGAACTTCCATTGCAGGTAAATGAAGAAGCCGCGCGGGGCTATGTTTCGCTGCTGAAAACCCTGCAGGAAACGACCGGCATCAAGGAAGAACTGCGCCTTGAAAACCTGCTGAAGTTTTCCGACATCTTCACGACGGAGGAGCAAGCCGAGCTCAGTGATGATGAGTGGGATCTCGTGCTGCAGGCAGTGGACGGTGCAGCCGAAAACCTGTTTGCCATGCGCTCACAGGAGGGACGTGAACTTGCGGAGGATCTTCGTCAGCGTATCGTGGTCATGGACAAAGCGATGGACGAGATTGAGACGCTGAAAGCCGGCCGCAGCGAGGTGGAATATCAGCGCCTGAAAGAGCGCCTTGGCAACCTTATCACGGACGAGAAGGTGGATCGTGACCGCCTGGAAATGGAAATCGCCTTGCTGGCGGACAAGATGGATATCACCGAAGAACTGGTGCGCTTTCGCAGTCACACCAAGTTTTTCCTTGAAGCACTCAATGCGGATGAATCAGAAGGACGCAAGCTGTCATTTCTGCTTCAGGAGATGAATCGCGAAGCGAATACCATCAGCTCGAAGAGCTACGACGCCGGTATTTCACATATCGTGGTCTCCGTCAAGGAAGAACTCGAACGCATTCGCGAACAGATACAGAACATCGAGTAGGCTCCATGCTCTTTGTCCTCTCCGCTCCGAGCGGCGCTGGAAAGTCTACAATAGCGCGCCGCATTCTGCGGGAATTTCCGCAGCTTTCCTTCAGCACGTCCGCAACGACGCGGGAGCGCAGGCCGAAGGAAAAGCATGGAAAGGAGTATTTCTTTCTCTCCCGTGATGAGTTCGAACGCCGCATTGCGACAGATGATCTCATCGAATGGGAAGAGATTTACGGCAACCTCTACGGCACGCTCAAGTCGGAAGTCGACAGGGTGCTCGAGGGGAATGGACATCTGCTCTTTGACATTGACGTCAAAGGAGCACTGTCCATCAAACAGCGCTACGGTACACAGGCGGTGCTGATTTTCATACAGCCCCCAAACCTTGACGTTCTCCGTGAGCGCCTCATGCGCCGCGGAACTGACAGCGCCGAAGTGGTAGAACGGCGCATGCAGCGCGCGGAATGGGAACTCTCCCAGTCCGGCGCCTTCGATTACAGCGTTGTCAATGACGATCTTGCCCGCTCCGTACCGGAAGTCATGGGCATCATTCGTCGGCATCTTCAGGATATACAGCAATAATTCGTTTATACAGGAGGACTCATGTCACTGCAACCTCTGGACCTTACCGCCATCGATTCGCACGCGGAGAATATCTACGAAGCCATCGTCGTGCTCTCGAACCGTGCACGTCAGATCAACGAGGAGATGAAAATTCGTCTCAACCAGGAACTCGAAGCGTTCACGCCGCGTGGCGATTCTGAAGAAGAGATCGAATCGAACCCCGAGCAGACGCGTATCAGCATTGAATTCGAAAAACTGCCGAAGCCGACGCAGAAAGCAGTGGAAGATCTCATGGCTGACCGCGTTTCCTACCGTTACAAGGAAGAGTGAATCTCGCAGGGAAACATATCATCGTCGGAGTCACGGGAAGCATCGCCGCCTACAAGTCGGCACTGCTCGTTCGTGAGCTGGTGAAAGCCGGGGCCGAAGTGCGCGTTGTCATGACGCCTTCGGCCCGCGAATTCATCACGCCGCTGACGCTGGCCACGCTCAGTGGCTCGGATGTCGTTCTCGACATGTTTCCCGCCGATCCCGCACAGGGCACCTGGCACATTCATCTCGGTGTCTGGGCAGATCTCATGCTCATCGCACCGGCTTCCGCAAATACGCTCGCAAAGCTTGCCCACGGATTTGCGGACAACGCGCTCACCTCGCTCGCGCTCGCTATCCGCTGTCCTCTGGTCGTGTCTCCCGCCATGGATACCGACATGTATGTGCACACTGCAACGCAGGAAAACATCGACATTCTGCGCACACGTGGCGTGGGCATTATCGAACCGGAAAGCGGAGAACTCGCCAGTGGTCTCACCGGACCGGGACGCCTGCCGGATATTCCCGTTCTTGTGGAAGCAGTGCAGGCAAGCATTGCGGACCATAAGGCGCATCCTGAGGGAAACGCTGACCTCGAGGGACGCACGGTGCTCGTAACTGCGGGTCCCACGCAGGAAGCCCTCGACCCTGTCCGCTATCTCAGTAATTACAGCTCCGGGAAAATGGGCTTCGCCGTCGCCGAAGCCGCGGCGCGCCGTGGCGCGACCGTGTATCTCGTTGCAGGTCCCGTTTCCCTGCCGACTCCCACTGGGGTGAAACGCATCGACGTTCGCAGTGCCGCAGAGATGTACGATGCTGTCATCGGGCGTAAAGATGTGGTGGATATCGCGGTGCTCGCTGCGGCCGTGGCGGATTACACCGTGGCCGAACCTGCGGCGCAGAAGATCAAGAAGTCGTCGGAGGCGGACCAGGGCATGCAGCTCGAACTGGTGAGAACCAGGGACATCCTGGCAGCACTCGGTGCGAAGGGATCAAGCGGCGTGCTCGTTGGCTTTGCCCTCGAAACGGAAAATGAAGAAGCCAATGCGGAGCGAAAGCTCCGGGAGAAAAACGCAGACATTATTGTGCTCAACAATCCACGCACCGAGGGAGCGGGGTTTGGTTCGGACACCAATGTTGCATCTCTTCTTTTCGCCGATGGTCGTGCCATGGAAAAGAGCGGCCTGCAAAGCAAGCGGCAGCTGGCGGATCTCATTCTTGACCGGGCACGGGCCTTGCTGGACTGACACCGCGAACTTCGACTATCTGCTGGATTTTTTGCCCGACAATCGTAATATTTTCCCTCCAATGTCATTCTGAAAACCGTGTCAGATATTTCCCGCTATTTTCGCCAGCAGAAAGAACGCTACGGAGAGACCCTCTATCTCGAAGATCAGGTTCTCCGTGACGCGGAACTTGCTGCGCAGGGACTGACAGAAGAAGGAGGCGAGGTGACCGAAACCTGGACCACCGCACGCAGCATCCCTGAACTCAACGACATGATCTGCAACTGCATGAAATGTGCCCTCGGCGAGACGCGGAATCAGTTCGTCTTTGGTGTGGGGAATCCGCAGGCCGATGTCGTGCTGGTGGGCGAGGCGCCTGGAGCGGAAGAGGACAAAAAGGGAGAACCGTTTGTGGGACGGGCCGGGAAATTGCTGGACAAAATTCTCGAAGCGGTTGATTTCAAACGCGAAGATGTCTTCATCTGCAACATTCTCAAATGCCGTCCCCCCAACAATCGCGATCCCCTCGCCACGGAAGTCGAGCAATGCGAACCCTATCTGCACAAGCAGCTTGAACTGCTGCAGCCCAAGGTCATGCTCGCTCTGGGACGCATCGCGGCGCAAACGTTGCTGCGCACAAACGATTCACTTACAAAGCTTCGCGCAGGGACGCACACCTATCATGGCGTCCCCCTGATCGTCACGTACCATCCCGCCGCATTGCTCCGCAACCCCAACTGGAAGCGTCCCACCTGGGAGGACGTGCAGAAATTCCGCGCACTGTACGACGAGTTGTCCGGGAAGCAGAGGGGAGGCGGCAATGGCCAGTGATGTTCCTCCCCCGCAGGAGCCGCAACACGGAGGTTTCAATACATCTTCGGGACAGGGTGATTCGCGGGCCTTCACGGGGCGGAAAGAACGGGACGGCAGTGGGGCGCAGAAAGCTGGACGTGTGCCGCCACAGGCGGTCGATGTCGAGATGGCCGTGCTCGGTGCCATGCTTCTGCAGCCGGAAGCCACCGTTTCGAACGTGTTTTCACTGCTGACGCGTGAAGCGTTCTACAAGGAAGCGCATCGCACTATTTTCGACTGCATCAGCCGGCTCTTCGAAAAGCAGGAACCCATCGATTTGATTACCGTCGGTGAGGATCTGCGCCGGAATGATCAGCTCGAGGGCATCGGCGGGATGTACTATCTGACCGAGATGACCAATGAAGTCGTCTCTCCCGCACACGTCGAGCATCACTGCCGCATCGTGCTCGAAAAAGCGATCAAACGCAACCTCATCGAAATCAATACCGGCATTGTCAGTGACTGCTATCTCGACAGCAGCGACGCGTTCGAGCTGATTGATCAGGCGGAAGAGAAAATCTTCAAGCTCTCCGAACAGCATATCAAGCAGAGCTTCACGCAGGTGCGTACCATTGTCAAACCACTGCTGAACCGCATCTGGAAGATTTCACAGGAACATACAGGGGTGACGGGCGTCCCTTCGGGGTATGATGTGCTGGACGAAAAAACCGGCGGTTGGCAGCAGACGGACCTTATCATCCTCGCGGCTCGTCCTTCAATGGGAAAAACCGCTCTGGCACTGTCCATGGCGCGAAACGCTGCCATCGACAACGGTGCTCCCGTCGGCATCTTCAGCCTGGAAATGGCCAGCGAACAGCTTGCGCTTCGTCTGCTGTGTGCCGAGGCCAGGGTAAACATGCAGCTCGTGCGCACGGGACGCATCCGTGAACAGGATTTTCAGCGGCTCGCCAGCTATGTCGGGAAACTCGAGCGTGCGAATATTCTTATCGACGATACTCCCGGCATTTCCATTCTCGAGCTGCGTGCCAAAGCGCGTCGCATGGTGCATGAGCATGGTGTCCGTCTGATTATGGTCGATTATCTGCAGCTCATGTCCGCTCCCATGATCCGGGAAAGCCGCGAGCGTGAAATTGCGAGTATCAGCCGTTCACTGAAGGGACTCGCGAAGGATCTCAATGTCCCTGTCATTGCGCTCTCACAGCTCAACCGCAGTGTCGAACAGCGGACTGGAGGAAAACCCATGCTGGCCGATCTTCGTGAATCCGGTTCCATCGAGCAGGATGCCGATGTCGTCATGTTCATCCACCGCAACAAGGATCAGGATGTTCCGCCCGAAGAGCAGGGGAAGGCCACGGTCATTATCGCAAAACAGCGTAACGGTGAGATCGGCGAGGTGGACCTCGCCTGGGTCTCTGATTACGCCCGCTTCGAAAACCTTGAGACCCGCATCCCCCACGACGCACTCCCGCCGCCGGAAGAAGAAGTGAAATTCTGAGCGGCAACGTCAGGCTCAGGAAATCCATGATCGGTTTTTCCCCTTGTACGGTGCGCATTCCATTCCCAATTTGCGTCATAGTCATTACAGGTAGAGTATTCATGCGTCACATCCTTGTTTTCCTCGTCCTTCTCACCGGCACATTGCATGCCCAGCCACGGCCCCCGTATTGTGCGGAGGAACTTCCCGGAATTGCTGCCGATGCCTCGCAGCAGCCTGTATCGGTCATGCTGGAAATGAAAGGATACGGGACGGGGAAGGCGGTGCAGGATAATACGCAGCCCTGGCAGTCTCAGCTGGCACTCCCGCCGGCCGAGAGTGTGTATTCGAAGAAATCTCCGTTTCTTGCCGGACTTTTTTCCGCGGTGATCCCGGGTGCCGGTGAGCTCTACGCGGAGAGTTACTGGCTGGCGGGACTCTTCGCCGCCATTGAAGGGGGACTCTGGTATTACAGCATTGATCAGAACAGCAAGGGGGACGATCAGACCGGGGTGTTCGAGTCGTACGCCGACCAGCACTGGAGCGTCGTCAAATACGCGGAGTGGCTGAACGAAAACGCAAAGGATTTCGAAGGAGGCGAAAATGCCGTGCATATCGCCATCGATCCCGACGAAAGCCTGCCGCCCTGGCAGCGCGTAGACTGGGATGCCATGCACACGACAGAGCTTGCCGTACCCGTGTTCTCGCACAAGCTTCCGCCGCATGGCGACCAGCAGTATTTCGAGCTCATCGGGAAATACGATCAGTACTCTTACGGCTGGGATGACAAGGTTTCCGGGTACTACCGGGATCCGTCTTCGAACTTCCTGTATTACGCTGACCTTCGCGGACAGGCGAATGACTTCTACAACACGGCGGATACCATCGTCAATCTGATCATTCTCAATCACCTGCTCAGCGCCATCGACGCTGCCTGGGCAGCCGCGCGCTTCAACGACTTCGTGGACCTCTACGCACACGCACAGCTGCTGCGGCTTCCAGGGGGACAGGCGGAACTGCAAACCCTCGCGCAGTTCAGCGTGCGATTCTGAGGCACCAGGGTGGCAGCGAGTCTTCGTCGTTTTCTTCTCTCATGCATTGTGGTTGGCTTCGGACTGCAGGTGGGCGTGGTGCTCGCGCAGGACGATGACACCCCGTCCCCACCATCAGCTCCCGTGATCACAGGCTTCGCTGTCATGGGCAACCGCGTCACAAAACCGGAAATCATCCTCCGGGAAGTGACTCTGCAGGTCGGCGACACCATCGACACCGCGGAGATCGAATTCGCGAAATCCCGCATCTACAGCCTCGGACTGTTCAACCGCGTCGAAATTACCTGGCCGCCGATGGACAGCACCATACTCCTGATCGAAGTGGACGAGCGATGGTTCCTTTATCCCGTTCCACTTGTCGGTATCGTCGACCGCAACTGGGATCACTGGTATTACGGACTCGGCGTCAAGCATGAAAATTTCCGTGGACGCAACGAGAAGATCTTCGGCGGCTTCGTGCTCGGGTACAATCCATGGGTTTCTCTGAGCTATTCCAATCCGTGGATTTTCGGCGACGATCAGCTTTTTACACAGACAGGTTTTTCCTGGTCCAAAGTCGTCAACAAGAGCAGGGAATCGAAAGGGGAGGGGCCCAACTTCGATGAAATCCATTACTCCGCCTCGCAGATGTTGGGCAAACGTCTCGATGCCTTCCGAAGCATCTGGCTCTTCGCCGCGTACAATTATATCGAAGTCACGGAGAACCGCACCGGACGCACCATCAACGACATGGGCATCGATCGCTACCTGACCGTCGGTTTCGGCGCGAGTCATGACACCCGCAACCTGATTGAGTATCCGACCAGCGGGATCTACGGTTCTGTTTACATCGCGAAGAAAGGCTTCGGTATCGGCATGGTCGACATGCTCTCATACCAGGCCGATGCGCGCGTGTACAAACTTCTTTACGGCGATCTCTCCCTCGCCATGCGCGCCTTCGCCCGGCTCAACAGCGGTCCCGCCATCCCCAATTACGAACACCAGTATTTCGGATTCTCCGAACGCATCCGTGGACATTTCTACGAGGAAATCGAAGGCGAGAACTCCGCCGGTGCCTTCCTCGAATTGCGCATCCCCATCCTCCCGCGCTTCTACATCCACGTTCCGCAAGTCCCCATCCGTCAGTTTCAAACCTGGAAACTCGGTATCTACGCCGCACTCTTCGGTGACGTCGGCACCGTCTGGAACAAAGATGAACGTCCCGAGTTCAGCGACATGCCCCGTGGCTACGGCGCCGGCCTCCACTTCCTCTTCCCCTACGGCATCGTCCTTCGCATCGACCGCGCCTGGTCCGAATCCCGCCGCGGCGAATGGATCATAGATGTCGGTACGTCGTTCTAATGCTCTTCCTGCCACGCTTGGCATATTCTGTGATGGGATTAATGCCTTGAACGAAGTATGGAAAGATGGAATAATGGAATAATAGAAATATGATCGGGGTGGGGGAGGTAGGATTTCAGATTACAGATTTCAGATTACAGATAACAAACCCGGCAGGAGCGGGGATTGCTTCCCGTGAGGTGTCCCCGAAGTCTGTCAGCTTTTGGGAAGCAATCCCTGATTCCAGATCGCAGATTTCAAGTTTCAGGATCGATTATTTGGGAGGTGCAATGTATAGGGAGTTTGAAGAATTGCCAGTATATCAGGCCGGTATGGAATTTTGTGATCAGATTTACACCCTTTCGGAGACTGCTCGCGTTCGGAGGGATTTTGCATTTCTGGACCAGATACGCAGAGCAGCAACATCGATAACAAATAATATTGCTGAAGGCTATGAGAGGGATTCAAAAAAGGAGTTTCGTTATCTTCTACGTGTCGCCAAGGGATCCGCTGGTGAGGTGAGATCCATGCTCCATCTGGCGAGACGCTTGCAGTACATTTCTGATACCGAGCATAAGGACTTTGTCGAGAGAGCGAAAAGCATAAGCCGCCAAATCGCAGGCTTCATCCGCTACCTTGACACCTGCGCATTGTAGTGCGCAATCTGTAATCTGTAATCTGCAATCTGCAATCTGCAATCTGTAATCTGTAATCTGTAATCTGTAATCTGTAATCTGTAATCTGCACCCCATGCACCTATTCCACACCCAGAGCCTGTCCACCCCCGTGCTGCGGGATGAGGAGCATAAGCATTTGAGTCGCGTGCTGAGGCTGCGTGAGGGTGAGCATGTGCTGCTGTCGCAGGGAGACGGGCGTGTCGCTGAGGCGGTGGTCGAGGTCATAGGGCGGGACGAGACTCACTGCCGTATCACGGAACTGCACGAAGAATATCATGAACCTCCGGTGCAAGTGACGCTGTGCCAGGGGATTCTGAAGAATCATCATAAAATGGACTGGCTGGTGGAGAAGGGCACGGAACTGGGCATGTTCTCCTTTGTCCCACTGCATACGCAGCGGACCGTGGCGAAAAGCGTGAAATCCGATCGCCTGCAGAAGCTTGCGGCAACGGCGGCGAAACAGTGCCAGCGTGGACGCATTCCCTCCGTGCGCAATGCAACCCATTTGAGCAGCGCTACGGCAGAGTATAAAGCGTCAAGGCTTGTCCTCTTGCATGAAAGCGCTGATCCTGATGCCAGGCCGGAAACTCTGGATTGGGACCACACTCCCATCGCCCTGTTTGTAGGACCCGAAGGCGGCTTCAGCGAAGATGAAGTCGCACTGCTGCGCGATCACGGAGCGGATATCCTCAGTCTTGGTCCCCGTCGTCTCCGCGGTGAAACCGCTGGCATCGTCGCCCTCGCCCGCCTCCTCCCCCTCCTGGGCGAGTGATCCGTTTCTGCATCGAAAAATGGAAATATCGAAAGATGGAAACATGCTGTCCGGATATGATATTTCCATCTTTCAATTTTTCTATCTTTCCATGGCCAATCAGGGATTGCCTCCACCGTCATGGTAAGCACCCGGGTACACACCAGGGGATGCAATCCCCGCTCCAACAACACTTGCGATCTGCCATCTGTAATCTGTAATCTGCAATCCATATGAGCTACTCCCAGATCCTCCGCCGTCTCAATCGTATACTCAAGAGCCGCATCAATGATGTTGTGGACTCATTTTCAAAAGAGGATCAGGATCTGCATGATTTTGATGAGGAGCTGCGGAATGCAGAACGAGGGGAGGCAGGGGAAGAGCAGTCGCGGCAGGATACATCAGGAGACAGGCATTCAGGTTCCGGGGGAGAGCAGCGTCGCCAGCGCAGCCACAAGGAAGGAAAGCACAAGCCGGGGGAAAAGGATGATGTGTATTATTTCGGTGTGCTCGGACTGACACCTGATGCGACGGAAGCAGAAATCAAGAAGGCCTACCGCAATCTCATGAGGCAGTACCATCCGGACCGTGTTGCTACACTGGGACCCGATCTCCAGGCCGCGGCCTCCAAAAAATCCATGGAGATCAACGAAGCCTACCACATCATCGAACGCCGCCGCGGCTTCAAGTAGATATCAAATGGCAAATTGCAGATTACAGAAAGACAATCTGCCATCTGCAATTTGCAATCTGCCATTTGTAATTTGAGATCAGCTTTGCGGGGTGATCTTGCGCACAATCTCCTCGGCGACTTCGAGCGCCTGCTGGGCGGCGAGTCCGTCGACGATCGGCTGCGTGCCGTTGCGAACGGCGTCGACGAAGAGCTGGAGTTCATACTTCAGGGGGTTGTGATCCTTCGGCACCGGGGGCTGCTCGTACACGATGTTGCGCTTGACCGAGCCCTGGTCAATCATTCCCAGCATGTAGGTGGGGGAGACATCGGCGTCGTCGACGTCTACGAGCCGGAAGACTTCAGCCAGTCCCTGCAGAAAATCAATGGAGAGATACGCGTTCTTCTGGAAGAGCCGCATTTTTCGCATGCGATTCTGCGAAATGCGGCTCGCCGTGATGTTGGCGACACAGCCGTTGGTGAAGGTGATGCGCGCGTTCGCGATGTCGGCGGATTCTGAAACCACGGCAATACCGCTCGCGTCGATCGATTTCACTTCACTCTTCACCAGGGAGAGAATGATGTCGATGTCGTGAATCATCAGGTCGAGTACGACGGCGACATCGGTTCCTCGCGGATTGAATTGCGCCAGGCGATGGGATTCAACGAACAGCGGGGCAATGTTGTAGTCGTCCAGAGCGACGATGGCGGGGTTGAAGCGCTCGATATGTCCCACCTGCACGATGACCCCATGATCAGCGGCGAGGGCGTTGAGGTCGCGCGCCTGCGTGACGGTTTCCGTGATAGGTTTTTCGAGAAAGACAGGAATGCCGCGACGGATGGCGACGGAGGCAATATCGAAATGTGTTGATGTCGGTGTGGCGATGCTCAGCGCATCCACGCTGTCGAGAAGGTCTTCATAGCTGTCGGCTGCCCGCGTTCCATACTCGGTGGCGATGGCGGCGGCCTTTTCAGTATCGGTATCGAAGACGGCGGTGAGGTTTGCCCCCTCCGCCTGTGCAAGCATTTTGGCATGCAGGGCGCCGAGGTGACCGAGTCCGACGACGCCAATGTTCAGCAGAGACATGGAAAATTCCTGTGAAATGAAGCGGGCAGTGCCCGCAATGATGTATCAGCGAAAGGGGCGTGGTGTTACCGCACGGTTCCGGCAAAACGGAGAATGCCCCGATTGCTGTTGGCAATGAAATCGGTGATCAGACGGACCTCAGGGATATCCTCGATGTTTTCTTTCACCCACTCAACGGCCTGGGATACGTTCATCCCCTGGCGGTAAATGGCCCGGTAGGTGCGGTCAATTGCATCGATGGTGTCACGCGAGAAACCGCGGCGGCGCAGCCCGACGCTGTTGAGTCCTTCGAACTTTGCAGGCCATGAACCGGCGAGCGCGTACGGTGGAACATCCTTCACGACTTTAGTCCCGCCTGCGATCATGCAATGCGCACCCACATGTGAGAATTGATGCAGGGCCACAAGCCCGCCGATAATCGCCCAGTCTCCGATAATGACATGTCCGCCCATTTGCGCGGAATTTGCGATAATCACTTTTTCGCCGATCTGGCAGTCATGCGCGACATGCACGTAGGCCATGAGCAGACAATCGCTTCCGACTACCGTTTTCCACGAATGCGTCGTGGCGCGGTTCAGCGTGCAGTATTCACGCACGGTGCAGTTGTCACCGAGATGGAATTCCGTCTTTTCGTTCGCGTATTTCAAATCCTGTGGCGGCGTGGAGACGACGACACCCTGGTGGATATGGCAGTTCTTGCCGATGCGTGCGCCGTTGTCGATGCGCACATGAGAATCAATACGTGTTCCCTCGTCAATGAAAACATCTCCTTCCACGGTAGTGAAGGGACCGATGACGACATTGTCCGCAAGCTCAGCCTTGCTGTCGACGATTGCACTGGGATGAATGGTTGGCATAAAACTCGTATCTGGTTTGCGTTGTGAATGCGATCAATTCGAATTGGATTTTTTCTTCTGCTTGTCCACCACGGCGGCCATCATTTCCGCTTCTGCGGCCAGTTCACCTTCGACAAAGACCTTTCCACGAAGTTGAATCAGATTCCGCCGCTTGTTGATCATTTCAATTTCCATGACCAGCTGGTCGCCGGGGACGACGGGACGACGGAACTTCGCTTTGTCGATGGTGGAGAACAGTGCAAGCTTGTCTTTCACGTCACCGATGCTGTTGAGCATGAGTATGCCGCCACACTGCGCCATGGCTTCGATAATGAGAACGCCGGGCATGACGGGCTGACCGGGGAAATGTCCCTGGAAAAACTGTTCGTTCATCGTCACGTTCTTGATACCGACGATTTTCTTGTCGATTTCCAGGCTGACGATTTTATCGACGAGCAGGAAGGGATACCGGTGCGGGAGAATCTCGGAAATCGCGTTGATGTCGAACACCACGCCCTGTTTTTTCTCGTGCTGATATTTTTTCACCAGCTTTTTCTCGAGATAGAGTTTGCGAATCATTTTCGCGAACTCGACGTTGCTCGCGTGGCCGGGACGCGCGGCCAGAATCTGTGCCTTGAGTGGGACGCCGACGAGTGTCAGGTCACCGAGCAGATCCAGAAGCTTGTGACGCGCCGGTTCATTCTTGTACCGCAGGTTGATGTCGTTCAGGAAACCGTGATCATTGAGATGCATGCTCTGATCCAGGTTCAGCTTCTTTCCGATGGCATCGAGGTCCGCTTCCTCTACCTCGCGATCGACGATGACCACTGCGTTGTCGAGGCTGCCGCCCTTGATGAGTCCGGCATCATGCAGCGCCTCAACTTCGGTCAGGAAACAGAAGGTGCGTGAGGAGGCGAATTCGCTGACAAATTCGTCGAGATTGAACATGCCTGTATGCTGGCTACCCAGGGCGGGATTTTTGTAATCCACCATCACCGTCATACGGAAATCGTCGAGTGGCAGTGCCACGATGTCGATTTCCTTATCAGGATTTGAGAATTGAATGGCGCGGTCAATGATCAGGTAGTCTTTCGGCGCTTCCTGCTTCTCGATGCCTGCACGCTGCAGTGCCTCGACAAAGGGGATTGCCGAGCCATCACCAACAGGGGGTTCGATGCCGTCGATCTCGATGATGAGATTGTCGATCTGCAGTCCCGCCACTGCGGCAAGGACGTGTTCGACGGTGTAAACCTTGATGTCGCCGTGTCCCAGCGTCGTGCCGCGGGAGACATCCACGACGTAGTCGACGATGGCCGGAATCTCGGGATTCCCGCCGAGATCGATGCGTACGAAACGGATGCCGTAATTCTCAGGAGCCGGTTTGAATGTGATGGTGCACTGGGCGCCTGTGTGCAGTCCGGTGCCCGAGTAGGAGACCGGTTCCTTTATGGTGCATTGATGAACGAGCATGGGATAGTGTCAATGATGGATAAAACAATGGAATTTTCTAAAATCGGCACAATCCGGTGAAAAAACAATCAGGACCAGCAGCGGGAACACGGATGTTACGGATTCAAACGGATTTTCGCGGAGATAATTGCGATTCAGTTGCCGTGAAAATCAGTGCTGTTGGAAATGCGTGTTTCAGGGATCCTGCCTGTTAGATACGTGTTAGGGGCTGACAAGGGTGGGAAATTTTGTTATGTTTCAATAATTGACCAAAAACGGACGAACCTGACGATGAGCGAGACTTCGACAAGAACGAACATCCATCATCTGCATGCGCAGGCGCAGGACGAGGCGACGGACAATCGTTTGCAGGAAGAAGAGGCGCAGGGAAAAGACGCACCACGTGAGTATGACCTCTATGCACCCGAAGTATATTTCAACCGGGAACTGAGCTGGCTGGATTTCAACTGGCGTGTGCTCAACGAGGCGCTGGACAAAAGCATCCCGCTTCTGGAGCGCCTGAAATTTCTCGGCATCACCGCGTCGAATCTCGATGAGTTTTACATGATTCGAGTTGCGGGACTCAAGCAGCAGATTGAACTCGGCGTGACGGACCTCCCGCCGGATGGGATGACACCCGAAGAAGTTATCGAGGCGATTCGCAGCAGCGTATGCCGCATGAACAGCGAGATGTCTGCCTGTTTCCTGGGTGAGATTCAACCCGGGCTTGAGCAGGAAGATGTTTTTCTCCATCGCTATGAGAAGCTCGATGCGAAGAGCCGCAGCTGGTGCGAAAATTACTTCATGGAGCATGTCTACCCCGTGCTTTCGCCGCTGGCCATCGATCCGGGCCACCCGTTCCCGCATCTGCTCAACCGGTCGCTCAATCTCGTCATCACCGTCTTCGATTCCATTACGCAGGAAGAACGCATCGCCGTCGTCCAGGTTCCACCTGTGGTCCCACGCCTCGTGAGCATCCCCGTGCAGAAGGGGGGCTATCACTACGTGCTGCTCGGTGAAATTATTGCGGCGAATGCCAACGCGCTGTTCCCCGGACTGCAGGTGCGTGATGCGTGGCGTTTTCGTGTTACACGGAATGCCGATCTCGAGATCGCGGACGATGAGGCCTCGGATCTGCTCAAGACCATCGAAGAACAGATTCGCCGCCGCCGCTGGGGCGCCGTCGTTCGCCTCGAGGTCGATCACGACATGCCCCAGGGCGTCTGCCGCATGTTGCAAAACGCCATGCATCTGCAGGACAGGGATGTGTATCGCGTCGAAGGACCGCTCAACCTGGCGGATTTCATGGATCTGGTCAAGCTTCCCAAGAAAAACCTCAAGGATACACCGTTCACCCCACGCATCGTGGAAGAACTTCGGGGCGATCACAATATTTTCTCACGCATCCGCGAGCGGGATATTTTCTTCCATCATCCGTATGACTCTTTCAGTTCAGTCGTGGAATTCATCGAGATGGCTGCCGACGATCCTGACGTCCTCGCCATCAAGCAGACACTCTACCGCACCAGCGGCGATTCCAATATCGTCAAGGCGCTGGCCCGTGCGGCAGAAAACGGGAAGCAGGTCACGGCCTTCGTCGAGCTGAAGGCGCGCTTTGATGAGGAAAACAACATCATCTGGGCTCGGAGGCTCGAGCAGTCCGGCGTCCATGTCGTGTATGGCATTATCGGACTCAAAACGCATTGCAAACTGGCCCTCGTCGTTCGTCGCGAACGGCAGGGACTCACCACGTACGCGCATCTGAGCACCGGCAATTACAATGAAACCACGGCGCGTCTGTACACCGATTTCGGTATTCTCACCAGCCGCGACGATATGGCGTTCGAAGCCACGAACGTATTCAACTATCTGACCGGCTACTCCCATCAGACGCAATGGAACAAAATCATCGTGGCGCCGATTTCCCTGCGCCAGAAAACGCTCGCCCTTATTCAGCGGGAAATGGAGAATCAGCGCGCCGGGAAACCCGCACGAATCATCGTGAAGATGAACGCACTCGTTGACGCCCAGGTAATTCGGGCCCTCTATCGCGCATCCCAGGCGGGGGTGCAGATCGATCTCATCATTCGAGGCATCTGCTGCCTTAAACCCGGTGTACCCGGACTCAGCGACAACATCCGTGTCACCAGCATTGTCGGTCGTTTTCTCGAACACACGCGCGTCATGGTATTCGAAAATGCCGGACAGCCCGAAGTCTACTTCAGCAGTGCCGACTGGATGCCGCGCAACCTCAATCGCCGCGTTGAAGCCATGTTCCTCGTCGAACAGGATGTAATCAAGGACCGCATCCTCAATCACATCATCCCGACCTATCTCGCGGATAATGTGAAAAACTACATCCTCCAATCCGACGGCAGGTATGTGCGTCGTCCCCAACCCGAGGAAAACAAGGCCGTCAACAGCCAGGAGCATTTCATTCGCTATGCGGAAATCGCATACCGCGAACGCAACGAAGACGAAGAAGAGTAGTGGGGAGTCCGCGCCAAAACGAATTATGCAGAAAGTGCATAAACCCTGGCATAGGAATATGCAGAAAGTGCATAATCTCGAGTGGAAAGCGTTTCAGAGAAGGAGGGAAGCAGCACCGAGCATGCCGGCGTCGTTACCGAGTTCGGCGGGGAGGATAATGAAATCGTCGCGGTGTACTTTGAGCGCGCGCTCGGCTGCACTTGCGCGGATGGCATCGAAAAGCAGGTCACCGGCGGCTGAGATTCCTCCACCGATGATGAACACGGTGATGTCCAGCAGATTTGCCGCACTGGCGATGGCGACGCCGAGACGTCGTCCCGCCCGCCGCAGTATTTCTGCACTTACCTCGTCTCCCGCATCCGCCGCGGTGGAAAGGTCGTGCGGCTGCAAATCCGAATTTTTCTCCAGGGCACGATGATGCAGCGGAGAATGCGGTGCCTGGCGAAGGAGGGGAATGGCCTCGTGCATCATGTAGTGGATACCGACATAGGCCTCGATGCAGCCGAAGTTGCCGCAGTTGCACTGCGTGCCATTGTAGTCGATGCTGATATGTCCGAACTCACCGGCAAAGCCGCGCTGCCCGTGATAGATGTGATTGCTGAGAATGATGCCCGATCCCACGCCGGTACCGAGCGTCAGTCCGATGAAATCCGTATGCGCTTTCCCCGCTCCGAAATGCGCTTCGCCGAGCGCGGCGCAGTTGGCGTCGTTATCGACGCGCACCTCGAGATCCCATTTTTCACGGAGAATCTCTGCAAGCGGCACTTCCTCCCATGCGGGGAGATTGGGGGGATGATAGACCACACCGGCTGCAATGTCTATGGTCCCGGGCACGCCAACCCCGATGCCCTGCACATCAATGTCGCGTGCGGAAGCTTCTGAGAGCAACTCTTCAATGCATGCGTTGATTTGACCAAGCGTTGCGTCACGATCACCGTCGGCCAGTGTGGGTCGACGGGTATTCGCGATGACGGACGCACCGGGTTCGGTCAGCGCCGCCTTGATGCTGCTGCCACCGATGTCGATGCCTATGGTTGTCATTTCTTTTTCTCTTCCTCCGCGGGCAGAATGCGGTAGACGATTTCACCTTTCTTGATCATGCCATGCGCCTCGCGCGCGACATGCTCTATCGTGGCCTTGTCGTCATGCAACAGATCGCGCTCACGCTTCAACCGCTGAATGTCCCTCTCGAGCTCAATCACCCGCGCTCGCTCGTCCGCCAGGTCACTTTCGATATTCATCCTGCTGATGAAGCCCTTCGTGCTGAACAGGAAGTAAAGCACGATCACCAGAACAGCAGCGACAAGGATGCTCGACGTCCTGCTTTTGAGGACACGGATCAGTTTTGGCTGTCGTCGTTGTCGTGGTGAGGCATACGGTGGCATGCCGCAAAAGTAATGAAAAATAAGGGCATTGTAAAGTACCCTTTAAGTGAAACTTCAATTCAAATGATGATCAGCGGAGACGGACGCCTTCGAGAATTTCCATGACGGTTTCGATGCGTCCGAAGGGAGCGGATACCTGCACGCCCGCAATCTGGTCGAGGATCTGTTCGAGGGTTTCATGTGCGATCGCGATGCCCTCGGCGCGGCCGGCTTCTTTCTGATCCGCGTATTTGCGCAGGCGCTCGATGATGTAGTCCGGGACGTCGCAGCCGGGAACCTCATTATTCATGAACTCGGCATTGCGGAGTGAGGCCAGCGGCCATATCCCGGCAATAAGAGGAATGCCGATATGTTCGATGCGCTTTTTGAACGCATAGAAAACATCGAGATCGAATACCGGCTGGGTGATGATGAATTCCGCCCCCGCTTCGACCTTCCAGTCTAGACGGCGCAGTTCCTGGTCCATATTCAGGGCGCCCGGATTCGCGGCCACGCCGATATGCATGCCTGCGGCGGGACCAATGGGATTCCCGGCGATATCGAGTCCGTGATTGAGCCGGTTGATGATATTCACCAAACCGATACTGTCGACATCAAACACTGCTGTTGCATCCGGATAATTTCCGAGCTTCGGGGGATCACCGGTGACAGCGAGGATATTGCGAATACCGAGGGCCCAGGCACCGAGCAGATCCGATTGAATGCCGATGACATTGCGGTCGCGGCAGGCGTAATGCAGCACGGTCTCGATGCCGACCTCGCGCTGAATGCTGGCCGCGAGCGCCATGGCCGACATGCGTGCGCTTGCGCGTGGACCGTCGGGAATGTTGATGACATCGACGCCATAGTAAAACAGCCTCTTGGCCTTGTCGATTTCCTTCTCGGCCGAAATGCCGCGCGGCGCGACAAGCTCCACCATGCTGATGAAATGTCCATCAGCCAGCCTCCGCGCGAGACGCGACTTCTCCGCCTGCGGGGTGACATCCACATCAACAGGAGCGGTAACGTCTTCCTTGCGCTCGACCTTGTCGCTGTCCTTGAATCCATAGGCACTGATGGCGTTGCGCATCGCGCGGATGTGCTCCGGTGCCGTACCGCAGCAGCCCCCGATCAGGCGTGCGCCGTATTGTACGAAGCGCTTTGCGTACGTGCCGAGATATTCCGGCGATGTCAGGTAAATGTTCCGGCCGTCGACGTTCTTCGGTTTGCCGGCATTGGGCATGATGGAAATGGGGACGTCCGTCATTTCCCGCACCCGCTCGAGCCACGTGAGCATGACGCTGGGTCCCACCGTGCAATTCACGCCGAGGGCGTCAGGTTTCATCGCCGCCAGTTCAGCCACCAGCACTTCGGGACGCGCGCCGGTGAGCGACGTGCTGTCATCATTGATGGTGATGTGCGCAACGACGGGTTTGTCGCAGACTTCACGCACGGCCAGGATGGCCTGCTGCAGTTCTTCCGGGTAGATGAAGGTCTCGAGGACGAAAAGATCGACGCCGCCTTCGCACAGTGCGCGGATTTGCTGCGCGAAGAGATCACGCGCTTCTTCACGGGAAAGGGGTCCGAGTGGTTCCATCTGTACGCCGAGGGGACCGATACTTCCTGCGACATAGTGTTCGTCGCCCGCAACGCTACGTGCAATTTCCGCACCCCTGCGATTGATCTCCGCCATGCGATCGAGCAATCCATGCGCACGCAGTTTGGTCGGATTCGCGCCGAAGGTGTTTGTTTCGATGACATCGGCACCGGCCTCGATATAGTCTCGATGCACCTGTTCGACCAGGGCAGGGTCGCTCAGATTAAGTTCGTCGTAGCACTTGTTGATGAATACGCCGCGGCGGTAGAGCTCTGTCCCCATGCCGCCGTCGAAAAGGATGACGCCACTGCGCAGGCGATCGAGAAAAGGTTGTCGCATAGTGGAAACTTCCTACCCGAGACCGAGCTGGACGAGGTCATGCATGTGCACGATGCCGCGGGGAATGCGCTTGTCGTCGGTCACGATAAGCTGGGTGATTTTGTGCTGTTCCATCAGTTCGAGTGCGGAGGAGGCGAGGGTGCGGGGCACAATCGTCTTTGGCCTGGAGTTCATGACATCGACGGCCAGCAACGCGGTGAGGTCGGTATCGCGCTCGAGCAGACGGCGGAGATCACCGTCCGTAATCACGCCAACCAGCTGTCCATCATCATCTACCACGCAGGTGGCGCCGAGACGCTTGCTCGTGATTTCGAGTATGGCGTCTTTGAGCGCCACGGCCTGATGCACGACAGGCAGATTTTCTCCAGCCGTCATGATCTGATCGATACGCAGGAGCAGGCGCTTGCCGAGACTTCCGCCGGGATGAAAGATGGCGAAATCCTCAGCCGTGAATTCCCGCTTGTGCAGCAGGGCCACCGCGATGGCGTCGCCCAGTGCCATTGCCGCCGTGGTCGACGCTGTCGGGGCGAGGTTGTGGGGACAGGCTTCCTCTTCCACTCCTGCATCGAGCACGATATCAGAAACCTCAGAGAGCGTGGAAGGTGACAGCGTGCCCAGGATGGAAATCAGCTGCACGCCGATGCGCTGGAAAATGGGGACGATCTGCTTGAGTTCTTCGGTGTTGCCGCTTTTCGAAATGAGAAGGACGACGTCTTCGCTGCGTACCATGCCGAGATCCCCGTGTATGGCGTCTGCCGGATGCAGATAGATGGCGGGCGTGCCCGTGCTGTTCATGGTTGCGACGATCTTGCGCGCGATCAGTCCGCTTTTTCCAATCCCGGTGACGATCACCCGGCCGGGACTCGCGTAAATCATTTCCACTGCGCGGGCGAAATCCTCGTTGATTTTATCCTGCAGCGCTCGTACGGCCTCCGCTTCAATGCGGATGACTTCCCGTCCGTGTTCGATAATCGAGTTCTGTGGCATGCCGCCTATTCTCCGGTGAATTGCACGACCAGTGAGCGGGATCGCGGTCGGTTGTCGTAGTCGATGAGGATGATCTGCTGCCAGGTGCCCAGCATCATTTTCCCGGCATCGAACGGTATGGCCAGGCTCGGACCGAGCATGGACGCTCGCACGTGTGCGTGTCCGTTGCCGTCGTTCCAGGTCTCCTCATGGAAATAGCGTGCATTCCTTGGCACGAGACGATCCATGAGCAGCGTAAAGTCTTTCTTCAATCCCGGCTCATACTCGATGGTCGTCAGCGCCGCTGTTGAACCGGGCACGAACACCAGCATGTGCCCGCGTTTCATTTTCTGCTTTTGCAGAAGAAGGGTGAGGCGGTCGGTGAGGTCTATCATGTCCCCATCGCCACGGGTTTCAATGTCGAGTGAATCATTCACTACGGTCATGAGGGTACTCCGTTCAGGTCGTGTGCGGTAAGAATACGCCTGTTCTTGATATACATCAGCTGCGAATCCTTGAGGAAGAAACTGTCCATCCCCGGCGCGTCCGCGTGGTCGAGAATGATGTCTTCGAACAGGGTCTGTTTCCCGTCAAGGGAGACAGCACGAAACTGCTGTCGGAGAGCAGCATCAGAGCCATTGTCCGCTGCTCCCTTCGATGGTGCTTTGGCTTCATGCCATGCAGCGAGCAGCAGGTTGTCTTCGACCAGCGCATCGAGCGTCCCGATGACACGCGACGGATCGACGAGTTTCTGCAGCGTCTTGCGGGCGTCCTCCGAGCCGGGATGTGCAGCAGTCATCGGCTCGGGATAGCGGTAGCCTCTGAAGTCTTCCTCTTCGTTGAGCAGGGCGCGCAGCACGTTTATGCTTTCCGTGTCCTGTCCCATGTCCTCAATGACGCTGCCGTCTTCAGGGGAGAGGCGGAAAAACTCCAGTCCCCCGAAGCCTTCGCGCGTGGCATACACCGCATCCCCGCGGGCGAGCACGAAGGCCAGGTCGTCGTTGCGCCAGAGCAGTGCTCCGGTATCAAGGTCATGCGCTCTGATCCCAAGATGCTGCGGCATATCGGGTTTGCGAAAGCCGTGCAGGTAGAAGCGGCTGCCTTCCACTGCTTCGAAGCCGACCCACCATTCCTCATCACTGCGCAATTTCTCGAATACCACCGAACCATCGGCCTCGCGGAGGCAGAAAAACGTGGTTGTGCGCGCATCGGTATCCCGGGCCTCTCCGAGCAGTCGTCCATCGCCGGTGAAGACAAAGCGCCATACATGCGCGCCGGCGTCATAGGTCCATGCCGGTTTCCAGCGCTGACGGGATGTTGAGAAGAGTCGCATAGAGTTGGATTTCCGCAGTGCAAACAACATTTTACAACGAGAAAGGAAAAAATCAACTTATCAGATATTCCCACGACGCGCAAGCCCCGCTTGCGTCGCAGGCGCACAGATGGACAACAATACCTCCCGTCCCTACACCAACACCATTGGCAGCATCGTCAGCTGGGCGATCTTCCGCGCAGCAATTGTCATTGTCGTTTCCTACTTCATCATCGAAAACGTGCATTGGCTGCGTCTCGAATCCTGGTGGTGGATCGTTATCGTCTTCCTGCTCTACGCTGTCGTTCTTCACCCGATGCAGGTGCAATACCGCATCTACAGGGAGGAAACGGCCAGTGTGATGGAGGGGACACTGTGCTCCACCTGCCGGTATTTCGAACCGACGGGCGTTCTCTGCTCCAAGCTCGATGAGCATGTGAGTGCGGACCATATTCCCTGCGAGGGCGAACTGTGGGAGCCGAAATAAGATTACAGGAACTTGATCGCAAGGTTAGGAGGCGATATGAAAACACCGCTTTTTCTGATGGCAATGCTTCTGCTGTTTTCCGCATGCGGATCACAGAAAAGTGACAGTGAAGGCAGCGGCGAGGGCATGGACAGCGCGTCGCAGGAGGAACTGGCGGCAAAGGGACAGGAGATTTTCCGCAACCGCAGTTACGGAGAGGTGGAGATCGCATGCATCGATTGTCATGCCGATTTCGATGAGTCTCTCGCGAATGACGACCGGATTCGTCCCGGACACAGCATCCTCGGTGCGCATCAGCGTGTCGAAGCGTGGAATGGGGAATTCAGCGGCGATGGCCTGCGCCGTACCGCCGCCGGTGCCGCAAAGTGTGCCTACCTCTACCAGGAAAAGGGCAGCGGTATCGAGGATGCAATTTCAGAAAGCGATGCCCGGGCGCTCATGGCGTATTACGCCTACGTGTCCCCCGGAAACGAACCTCCGAAGCTGAGCTGGGAAGCGGTGACCTGGCCGGGCGATGCGGATTTCGACGAGGATACATTTGAAAAAGAACTCGAGGGAATTACAAAACTCCGCGGTGATGCCGCCAGGGGCGAAGTCATGTTCGACCGCGCCTGTGGTCCCTGTCATGATACCGGACTCGGTCCCGCCGTACGCATCGTCAAACGCAAAGCCGAACACGTTCCTGCCGCCGTTCGTGGTGGCAATGATTCCATGCCGTTTTTCTCGCGGGATAAACTGACGGATCAGGATATCGCCGACATCCAGGCGTTTTTGCAGAAATAGGAGAATGTGGCATGCGGGAAACTCTGGTCATTGGCATCGCGGGGGGGAGCGGCTCAGGCAAAACCACGCTCTGTCACCGCATCATCGCGGAAATCGGCGCCGAGCATGCCATGCTCTTTCAGCATGATGCGTATTATCGCGACCTCGACGACATGCCCGTATCAGATCCCGCCCGCATCAACTACGATCACCCTTCGTCACTCGAAACCCCACTGTGTGCTGCACAGCTGGCGGATCTCTATCACGGACGCAGCGTCGCACAGCCTGTCTATGATTTTTCCACGCACAGGCGTACGGTGGAAACGCGTCCCCTGCAGCCCCATCCCGTGATTCTTGTCGAGGGTATTCTCGTACTCGCGGAAACGGCGCTGCGGGAGCACATGCAACTGAAGGTGTTCGTGGATACCGAAGCGGATGTGCGCATTATTCGAAGGATGGAGAGGGATATCGAACAGAGGGGACGCACCCTGGCCTCCGTGCGCGAGCAGTATTTCAGTACCGTGCGGCCCAGCTATGAACAATTCGTGGCTCCGAGTCGGCAGCATGCGGATCTCATCGTTCCGCACGGGGGCGAAAATGCTGCCGCGGTTGATGTCATCGTCTCCTTCATCCGCGCGCACCTCCAACTGTCCGGCAGCGACGCGGGAGCATAGCAACATTCGTGTGCGAGCAGAGACCTTTCCAGTGAGCGCTCAGGATTCTTCTTTCGGGGGCGGGGTATCATTCTGCGCCGGGGAATCATTCTGCGCCGGGATTTCATTCTGCGCCGGGATTTCATTCTGCGCCGGGGTATCATTCTGTGCCGGGATTTCATTCTGTGCAGGGGAATCATTCTGTGCTGGGATTTCATTCTGTGCTGGGAGTTCATCCTTTGCAGGGTCTTTCTCCTGGGCGGGCGCGTCGCGGCGGCATACGACGCTCAAATATCCCATGTAGCGGTCGCCACCATGCCGGTGGTAGACATCGATTTCATGCTTGTAGTGTTTGATCAGTCCCTTCATGTGCTTCATCCCCTCGAATCCGCTTTTCGCGATTCCCTTTACCGTACTGTTGAACTGGTTGTAGAACGAAGCGAGCACGGAGGAACGGTCCTCGATGTTGACGATGCGCAGTCCCTTTTCTTCCAGCGTTTGCTGCATGCCGCCGGAATCGAGCAGCTTGTGATCCGGTGATTCCCAGATTTCACGCACATAGGTCGGAATGTTGTCCTCGAGCCAGCACGAATCCGAGATCAGCAGCCAGCCATCGGGTTTGAGCACGCGCAGTGCCTCTTTGAGTACGCGCCCCGCAGGATAGCCTGACAGCAGTCCCTCGAGCATGACGATGTCAAAGCTTGCGTCCGGGAAATTCGTCTGTACCGGAGTCATGAACTGCGCGGAAATCTGCTGCGATTTCCGCATTTCAGCGATGGCCATTTTTGCATAGAACACTGTCTCTGCATCCTCGTCGATGCCGACGATGCGTCCTGAAAAGAGCTGACTCAGGGCGAGGAGATGTTCCCCCATGCGGCAGCCTTCGAGCAGGAGACGAGCTTCCGGGTTTTTGCGCAGGTCTCTGGGACACTGTGCCAGCATGGCTTTGCTGAGCTGGGGTCCCCCGGGCGTGAGATGAAACGGGTAAAGTGATTTCGAGCTGGCCATGATTGCTATTGTGCCTTTGCGGAAGGGAATGGTGATGAGGGAATGGAGATTATTGCTGAACCAGCGCTTCCTTGAGGAAGCGTCCGATGGAAAACAGGGAGCCGAGCAGTCCGAGAGCGCAGCCACCGAGAATGAGCAGCAGGTAATACGTGAAGCTCACACCGATATTTACAAGCAGATCTTCCGACAGTGGCTGAATGAAGAAGGTGAAGACGATATCGATCATCACCGAGGCGATAATACCGCCGATGAGTCCGTGGAACATTCCTTCTATCAGGAAGGGCATGCGAATGAACATCGTCGTCGCACCAACGAGTTTCATCGTGCGGATGATATGCCGTTTTGCATAGATGGTCAGTCGAATCGTGTTCGCGACCAGGATGACGGCGCTCAGGGCGAGAATGATACCGATGAAAAGCGTGGCGTAGCTGAACGCCCGGGCGCGGCGGTCGATCAGTTGCAGGAGCTGCTTGCGATAGTGTACGCTCTCCACGAGCTGCATGCGCTCGACTTTATCGGCGATGAGACGGACGCTGTCCGAGTTGTCATATCCTTCCTGGATGGACAGCCGGAAGCTCTGCGGGAGGGGATTGCTCTCGAGAATATCGTCGAAACTTTCCCCGAAATCGCGTGTGAAAATCTCGGCCGCGTCTTCCTTGCTGATGAACTCCACCTCATCGACTCCCGGCATATGCGAAAGAATGTCGGTCATTTCCTCCTGCTGACGCTCATTGATGTCAGAGGCAAGAAAGACTTCCAGATCCACACGTGAGCGAATCTGGTTGACGAACGTCGCGAAATTCAGGGTGATAATGGCGAACACTCCCAGCAGGAGAAGGGAGATGCTCACGGTAAACACCGTAATGAGCGACGCGGACCTGTTCCGGTTGAAGCCCGCAAAACTTTCTTTCAGCGTGTAAGAAACACTCATACTGCCACAGTTTGTCCGCAACCAAGCTAGGGATAACGTTCGGAATCTGCAAGATAGCGCCCGGAGCTCAGATTGCAGATCCCAGATCCCAGATTCCAAATTCCAGATTCCAGATTACAGATTACAGATTCCAAAATCGATAGGAGCAGGGATTGCTTCCCATGGCGTGTACCCGGGCACTTGTCGACTTCACGGAAGCAATCCCTGATTATAAGCGCTCATCGTCCCCACGCAGAGCATGGGGACGATAAACATCTGCCATCTGTCATCTGCAATCTGAAATCTGCCATCTGAAATCTGCCATCTGAAATCTGCCATCTGAAATCTGCCATCTGAAATCTGCCATCTGCAATCTGAAATCTGCCATCTGCAATCTGAAATCTGCAATCTGCAATCTGAAATCTGCAATCTGCAATCTGAAATCTGCAATCGTGTACGAAGTCCGCCAAAACCCCTATCTTAACGGATTACCACACAGCGGAACATCTATGACCGACTATACATTCGACCATCTTCTCGCCATCATGAAACGTCTGCGCAGGGAATGTCCGTGGGACAGGGAGCAGACGAATGACAGTATCAAGGGACATACGATAGAAGAAGCGTATGAGGTAGTCGAGGCCATTGATCATGGCGACGACACAGAGCTGCAGAGCGAACTCGGGGATCTGCTTCTTCATGTCGTTTTCCACAGCGAGATTGCGGCGGAAGGAGAACGCTTCAGTATCGACGACGTCCTTCGCGCCATCATCGACAAACTCGTGCGACGGCATCCGCACATTTTCAGCGATACCGAAGTCGAGAACTCCGGTGACGTCATGCGCAACTGGGAACAGATAAAGATGGATGAGGGAAGGGAATCGGTCATTGATGGCGTTCCTCGTTCACTGCCCGCCCTGCTCAAAGCCTATCGCATGCAGGATAAGGCCTCGAAGATCGGCTTCGACTGGGAACGCGGAGAGGATGTCTGGTCAAAAGTGCATGAGGAAATCGATGAACTGCGCGCCGCCGTCGAGAGCGGGAACGGCCGTGATATCGAGGATGAGTTCGGTGACGTTCTCTTCTCTCTCGTCAACTACGCCCGCTTCGTGAAAATCAATCCTGAAGACGCCCTGCGCCGCACCATCGACAAGTTCGACCGCCGCTTCCGCCATGTAGAGAAGCGCCTCCGCGATCAGAACCGCACACCCGGCGACGCCACCCTTGCCGAAATGGACACCTACTGGGATGAAGCCAAACGCGCGGAAGACAAATAGCAGATTGCAGATAGAAGATTACAGATTACAGATTACAGATTGCAGATCGCAGATTACAGATTGCAGATCGCAGATTGCAGATCGCAGATAGATATTTCCATTTTTCCATCATTCCATCTTTTCATGCGCAGCCTCCGGCTGCGCTTCCAGCAGGGGCTCGACGGCTTCGAGGATGCGCGTGGTGGCACCGCAGCGTTGGGAGACGAAGCTGCCGGCACGGGCACCGCAGTCACTGCGATGCGCTTCGTCGTCGATGAGCCGGCGCATGCTGCGATAGCATTCCTGTTTGTTGTGTACCAGCATGCCGCCGCCGGCGTCGACCAGTTCCTGCGCTTCCTGGCTGTTGGCGATTTTCGGTCCGAAAATGACGGGGATGCCATACGCGGCGGGTTCGAGTGTGTTGTGTACGTTCGAGCGGAATCCTCCTCCGACGAAGGCGATATCCGCTGCGGCGTACAGCGGAAGGAGAATACCGATGCTGTCGACGATGATGATGCGTTCACCCTGCCAGGCGTGCAGGTAGGAGAAACGGATGGAAGAGAACTTTCCGTTGAGGCGGTATTCGAGGAATTCGAGATGATCGATCGTCGGCTCATGCGGCACAATGATACACTGCAGTGAGGAATCATGGTCGAGCAGCTTGAAGAGCACGGGGAGCAGCACCTCCTCGTCCTCCGGCCAGCTCGAGCCGATGACGAGTGTGCGTCTGCCTTCGCGCAGGGCGGCCGGAAGCGGCATGCGCTTGCGTGATTCCACAGCTTTCCCGGCGACACGGTCGTAGCGCGTGTCGCCGACGGCTTCGATGCGTGGACGCGAGAGCCTCAGGCGACGGAAACTGTCGGCGTCCTGTTCCGATACCGTGAGTATCACATCCATCGCATTGTATACCGCGCGGTGGAATCGGCGCATCCCGGGAAGCAGACGGCTGCTGTTGGGACGCATCGTCGCGTTGGCGAGCATGACCGGAATGCCCATGCGTCTGCAGGTCCACACATGATTGGGCCACACATCGTAGCGGATGAACACGGCCGCCGTCGGCTGCAGCAGCGTCAGGAAGCGCCGCGCTTTCCACGGCGTATCGAAGGGGATGTAGGCGATGGCATCAATGGACCGGTAGCGCAGGTTGTTGTCGTAACCGGAGGGAGAGAAAAAGGTGGCCACCACCACGAGGTCCGGCATCTGCCGGCGCAACTGCTCAATGATGGGTTTTGCCTGCTCGAATTCCCCCATCGAGGAGGCGTGTACCCACAGCCGCTGCCGCGCGGGATTGTTGCGGATGAACACCCGGAGGCGCTGCCATGAACCGGTTCTGCCCCGTAATCCCCGGCGTACCTTGCGGTTGAACGGCCAGAGTACGCGGAATGCCGTCCAGAGGACGGGCAGGACCAACACGGTGTACAGGAATTTCCACATGGATATTGACGGCTGCATGGAGAGCGGTGACTGCAGATGCAAGCGGCAAGGTAACATTTTTCACCATCGCGGCGAAATACACAGGGCGGCGGCGCATTTCCGACATTGCATATCACGCCTGTGACTGATATTTTTCATTTTTTACTATCGGAAGGACTATTGCAGACAACGCAGGAACATCCCATCAGCACGGAAACACCGCAGACCGCTCCCGCCGCACACGACGCAGAGGAGTATGCGCTGGATGTCTCCGTCGTCATTCCTTCCTATAATGAAAATGAATCCCTCCCGGAACTTTCGTCCCGTCTGAAGGAAGTGCTTTCCGCCCGCAGTGCGCTCTGGGAAGTCTGGTTTATCGACGACGGCAGTCATGACGGCTCTGTCGAAACCCTGCGCCGTCTCCATGCCGAGGACCCGCGCTTCAAGATGGTGCGCTTTCGCCGGAATTATGGGAAATCCGCCGCGCTCGCCGTCGGTTTCGAACGCGCGGCGGGGAAATACGTGATTACGATGGATGCCGATCTGCAGGACGATCCCGCAGAAATTCCCGCATTGATCGCGAAAATCGATGAGGGGTGGGACATGGTTTCGGGCTGGAAGAAGAAACGCTTTGATCCCATCTCCAAAACAATCCCATCGAAATTCTTCAATTTCGTGACCGGCAAGCTCTCCGGTATCAGCATCCATGATTTCAACTGTGGACTGAAAGCCTATCGCGGTGAGGTCATCAAGGCGGTGAACGTCTACGGCGAGATGCACCGCTATATCCCGGTGCTCGCCAAAATGGCGGGATTTACGGTGACCGAACTGGTGGTGCAGCATCATCCCCGCAAATACGGCAAGACGAAATTCGGGCTTTCGCGTTTTTTCAAGGGCTTTCTCGATCTGCTCACCGTCATGTTCACCTCGCGCTACACACAGCGTCCCCTTCACGTATTCGGGACAATGGGCAGTATCATGCTGTTCGCCGGCTTCTTCATCAATGTCTGGCTTACTATCGAATGGCTGATGGGCTACCCGGTGGGCAACCGTCCCATGCTCCTTCTCGGTATCCTCCTCATGCTGCTCGGTATTCAGCTGATCAGTACGGGACTACTGGCGGAAATGGTGACGAAGTCGGGCACGAATGTGCGGGACTACACCATTCGCGAGACGCTTTCTTAGCTACGAAAATCAATATCCAGGTTTCATGACACAACGCATCGTCTACAAGGCCGACTGCCGCCATTTCCGCGGCGACATCCCCTGCGCACCCCACAAGCGGGAGGGCGTGCACTGCGCCGACTGCGCATATTACGAGCCGACCGACAGGAACATCCTCATCATCAAACTTGGCGCCATCGGTGACGTCATTCGCACGACACCGCTGTTGCACAGACTCCGCAAAGAATATCCGGGCGCGAGGATCTGGTGGCTCACGCTGACGCCGGACGTGGTGCCGGGAGATGTGGACCGGGTGCTGAAATTCGACATGGCCGGGGTCATCTCGGTGCTCGCCGTCAACTTTGACCTGGTGATCAACCTGGATAAGGACCGCGAAGCCTGCGCACTCGCCGACCGCCTCGAAGCCAGTGTAAAAAAAGGCTTTACCATCGTGAACGGCATCTGCGCTCCGATCGATGCCGACGCCGAACACAAATTCCTCACCGGACTCTTCGACGACCTCAACAAGGCGAATACGAAACACTACGTCGAAGAGATTTTCGAAATCTGCGGCTACGACTGGCAGGGCGAGGATTACATCCTCGAGGTTGACACACCGTTCGATATCGACGCCACGCTCCTCGCGCAGGGCATGCCGGCGTTCGAAGGGAAAAAACTGATCGGACTCAACACCGGCTGCGGGGGACGATGGACGACGCGTCTCTGGGCGGAAGAGTACTGGATTGAACTCGCACGCAAGCTGATCGCTGCGGGAATGCAGCCGCTGTTCCTCGGCGGCGAGCAGGAGCATGAGAAAAACCAGCGCCTCGCCCGCGCGAGCGGGGGACTGTATCTCGGCCATTTCCCGCTGAAAACCTTCATCGCCTTGCTCGACCGCTGCGATGTCATCGTTTCTGCCGTCACCATGGCCATGCACCTGGCGATCGGACTGCACAAGCCGCTGGTGCTGTTCAACAACATCTTCAATCCCAACGAATTCGAGCTCTACGGCCGCGGCGAAATCCTGCAGCCCTCGCGTGAATGCACCTGCTTCTTCATGCCGACATGTACGAACAAAGACTATGTCTGTATGGAACACCTCGAAGTGGATGATGTCTTCGCTGCCGTGCAGCGCTGGGCGGCGGTGGAGGCCGGCAGCACATCATGAACATCGTGCTGATCGGGACAGCCTTTCCCCTGCGGGGCGGCATAGCCCACTATGTCGGTCTGCTCTGGAAATACCTTTCCCGCAGCCATGACGTGCGCATTGTCACGTTTTCCCGTCAGTATCCGAAACTGCTTTTCCCCGGAAAATCACAGGACGAATCCGGCGATGCCGGCGTACCCGTCGAAAGTGTGCAGTGGATCGATTCCATCAATCCCTTCAACTGGGTGCGCACGGGCTTCCGCGTACGCGCAATGCAGCCCGACCTGATCGTTTTCAAATTCTGGATGCCTTTTTTCGCACCCTCCTACGGCACGATTGCCGCTATCGCGCGGGTGGGCAGGAAGACGCGCACCATGTTCATCTGCGACAATGTCATTCCACATGAGCGCAGACCCGGCGACAAGCTGCTGACGAAATTCGCGTTTCGCTTCATCGACAGTTACGTGGTGCAGTCCCGCGCCGTCGAGCGCGACCTCAGGCTCTGGAAGAAAAATCCCCTCCTGAGCTATCTGCCGCACCCGGTGTATGAAATCTTCGGTGAAGAGAGCAATCGTCACAGTGCCCGTGTCGCGCTCGCACAGCGGGCGGATGGTGTGCAGCTCGCGCAGGACGAACGCGTACTCCTGTTCTTCGGTTATGTGCGTGATTACAAGGGACTCGATGTCATTCTCGACGCCCTGCCGCGTATTCTCGAACGGATGAAGGTGCGCCTGCTGGTCGTCGGTGAGTTTTACAACAATGAAGAAAAGTACCGCGAACAGGTGCGCCGCCTCGGTGTGCAGGACTACGTGCATTTCCATTCGGACTACGTACCGAACGAAGAAGTGGGGATGTATTTCTCCGCCGCGGATCTGCTCACCCTGCCGTACAAGTCGGCAACACAGAGCGGTATCATTCAGATCGCTTACAACTTCCATCGTCCCGTCATCGCCACCGATGTCGGGGGACTCGGAGAAGTCATCGTCGACGGGAAAACCGGCGCCATTGTGCCGCCTGAACAGCCCGCAGCGCTCGCCGAAGCTGTGGTCGACTTCTTCACGCACGACCGATTTGCGCAGTACCGCGAGAACGTCATCGAGGAGAAGCGCAAGTATTCATGGGAGCACATGGCGGAGGGAATTGAAGAACTGTATCATCGCAGCCTCAAGCAGACACGGAGCTGAGACACCATGGCAAAGACAAAACAGATGAAAAAGAAGGGAGGGAAGAGTTCGGAACAGCCGACCATGCTGTCGAACTTCAACCTCGACGAGTTCACGGACAAGTACATCTGGCTGCTCATTCCGCTGCTGGTACTGCTTTACTACTGGTTCAGCGCAGGTTCCACCGGCTTTTACCAGGACGATGAGATCGGGCATTACCGCAACATCCGTCAGTTCTGGGGTGATCCTTTCAGCATCATGGGCAATCAGCCCAAACCAGGCTGGAAAATACTCATGGTACTTCCCGGACTGTTCGGCTTCACGGGCGTCGCCCTCGCGCACTGCTTCATTGCCGCGCTCACCGTGGTCATGACATACAAGCTGGGCCGTTCCCTCAAAATCAAAAATTCCACGATGGCGGCGGTGTTTTTGGCCGCGCAGCCTCTGTATCTGCAAATATCCTTCCGGGCATACAGCGAGATTACCGCTGCGCTGTTCATCGTGCTATCCCTGTACTTCTATTATCGTGAACGATGGGTGTGGGCAGCGCTGGCATCATCCTACGTCTTCGCGATCAGACAGGAGTTTGCCCTGGTGAGCCTGGGACTCGGTGTGATATTCCTCATGCGCAAGCAGTGGATTCCCTTCCTGCTCCTGGCATGGACCCCGGTGACCCTTGCATTGATCGGCTGGATACACACCGGCAATCCCACCTGGCTGCTTGATGACATGCAACGCATCGGACTCGGCGTCGAGGTGCCGCACAAACCCTTCTGGCATTATTTCGGCACGTACATATACATGGTGGGACCGGTCATCCTCTCACTGTTCGTTCTCGGTTACTGGAAAGAGTTTCTTCCCTTCGAGAGGGCGAAAGAGCAGATTAGCCGGCACGGATTCTTTTTCTTCACCTTCACCATCATGTTCGCCTGGGCCGTGATTTCGGCGTGGGATGTCCCGAATTTCGGCGCGAATCCGGGACACTGGCGCTACCTGCTGTCCATCGCCCCGTTGACGGCGATCTATGCTGCCATGGGACTCAACACGCTGTTCGAATCCCGCAACCGGAACATCGGTCTGGCGCTGCTCGCCGTGGTCGCGCTGCTGGGAGTGCTGTTCCTCGCAAGGGATACCAACGGACTCATCCTCACCGACCAGCCGCGCTGGGATCATGTGGGAATGATGATCGCGGTACTTGCCCTCGCCGCCGCCTTCGCCGGTGCCCGTATGCTCAGCGGTCCCGTCTTCGTTACGTTTTTACTTGTCGGCACCGTCGCCTTCACGGTATATGCCGAAAAGCCGCGGACCCTCGACAAGGAGGCCTCGACAGTGAAGCAGGCGGCTGAATGGTATCTCGAGCAGCCTGAGGAGTTTCAGCAGCGTCCCCTTTACGGAAATCACGTACTCTTCCGCTATTTCTCGGATATCGATATCAACGACAGCAACCGCGACCGTTCGCTGCAGCTCGAAACGCTGAAGACAGCCGAAGCGGGATCCGTCATCGTGTGGGACAGCCATTACGGCAACAGCCAGTTCGGTGGGGATGTCCCCATGGAGTTCTTCCAGGGGAATCCGACGTACAAACTCCTGCAGCAGTTCATCGCTCCGGATCAGACCTTCGGCGTGCTCGTTTTCGAGAAACTTTCGAACGCGGACGCGCGTAGGCAGTCCGACGCACGTTCGCAGGCAGCGCCTCCCGATGCGAATCCTGCAGTGTCCGGTCAGCCTGAAACTGGTGAAACCGCCCCGGATCGGGACATGCAGGGGACAGAAACAGCGCAATAGCAGAGGCTGCATCAGTATTTATTTTCAAGATGTTAGAGCAATCATTTCATTGATTTTATCAAGTCGACTTCGTAGTTTTCCTGTTGGGTCTCTCTCAGGCGGCATGCACGTCGCATACCGTCAGCCCGAGCTCCACCATCGTGTTTTTTCGATCCGAGGTTCTATGATTCTGCGCCGCGATTATCTTCGTTCAGGGATTTCCAGATCACTGCTCATCATTTTACTCGCGGTTGTGGTTTCCGCATGTTCCTCGCAGAAAGAACTTTCTCGTGAGGATGCCGCACTGCAGGGCGATGGACTCGCGCTGGCAGATTCCCTGATGCCGGCCGATGGCGAGCCGCTGCTGCCACGTCCCGCACTGGATATCGAAGACCTTCCTCCAGCGATTGAGGTCAGCGCCGCGGAAAAGGAGCCGCTCCTCGACCGGGCGCGTCTGCACGTGCTGCTCTCGAGCAAGGCACTCGCCGGGGGTGACACCACGACGGCCATTGACCAGGCCATTCTCGCTTCGGAGAAACTCGATCGCGCAAGTTATCTGCCTGAAATTGAAGAGGATCCTACATACGTCGATCTCAGTGGACGGCTTGCCGCCGTGTATCGTACCTGCGAGGATGCAATTGGACGCAGCGATGCCGAGATCCCGATCTCCGCACTCACCATGCTTGCGGATAACAACGCGGAAGCCGACACCGCCGATCTCACTCCGCTGCATTTCAAGGAACCACCAACAACGACGATCCCGCTTCCCATCAACAGGGAGGTAGAAAAGAACATCGTCTATTTCACGACGAAGATGCGTAAGCATTTTGTGAAATGGCTGGAGCGTTCGGGACGCTACTTCCCCGTCATGCGTCCGATTCTCAGGGAGGAGGGCATGCCCGAGGAAATTATTTTCCTCACGATGATTGAGAGCGGGGTCAATCCCGTCGCGCGTTCCTGGGCTGCCTGTGTCGGTTTGTGGCAGTTCCTCAAATCGACCGGGGAGATGTACGGGCTCAAGGGAGATTGGTATACCGACGAGCGCCGTGACCCCGAAAAAGCCACACGCGCCGCTGCCCGCCATCTCCGCGACCTCTACAACCGCTTCGGCGACTGGCATCTTGCCCTGGCTGCATACAATGCCGGGGCGGGTCGCATCAGCCGCGCCATTCGCAAGACCGGAGAGGAGAATCCGACCTACTGGGAGGTGCGCCGCTATCTGCCGCGCGAAACGCAGAACTATGTGCCGCGCTATATCGCAGCATCCATCATTGCGTTGGACAGGGACGAATATGATTTCTCAGACATCGACATGCAGCGTCCCCTTGAGTATGAAACGATTCAAGTAGACAAGCCCTATCACATGAAGGACCTCGCAGGCTGCGCAGGTGTGTCGCTGGAAGAACTTCAGCAGTACAATCCCATACTGCTGCAGCCGATTACGCCGCCGCGCGCCTTCAACCTCCGCATCCCCAAAGGCAGGTCGAGAACCTTCGCTTCGAATCTCGCCAGTTGTCCGATTCGCAAGACTGAAGAGATCGTCATGGTTGAGCACAAGGTGCGCAGGGGCGAAAGCCTCTATCGCCTTGCGAAGAAATACCACGTTACGGTCGGACAGATTGTCAAGGCGAATGAGATGAGCAGTGCGCGTCACCTGCGACTTGGCGAAATCCTCCGCATCCCGCACAAGGAAGTGGTCGATCCGGGATCCTACGCGGTGGCGATGGACAATCTGACGAACAAGGACAGCGAGCGTGATCCGACAAAGCGCACGAACGGGCGCATCAAGCGTGCCGTGCGCATTGAAAAGGGAATGACGCTGGGCGGCATCGCGCAGAGTTTCGATGTCACCGTGCATGACCTGATGAACTGGAACGGCATGGAATCGAATGACAAGCTCATCGCCGGTTCGACTCTCGATATCTGGCTGCGTGAAGAAACACTCGAAGAAAAAGACAGTCTTACGATAGAAAATTCCGCCCTGCTGGCCGATGCCTCAGCTGTGTCCGCCAACGCGAAAGGCAGCGCTTCATCCAACAGAACGATGGACGCCACTGCGGCTGCCGTTCATGGTGAATACACGGTGCAGAGCGGCGAAACGCTCGCCAGCATCGCTGACGCCTTCCATGTCACAATAGAGAATCTGATCGATTGGAACGACCTGTCGTCGACCGACATCAAATCCGGCAGCACCCTCAAGGTTCGCAGGGAAGGAGGCCGTTCCGGCTCAACCGCGAAGAACGCCGAATCCGCCAGGAACAGCGAATCAGCGAAAATCGCCACGCGACAGGAAAAACCCGCTGGCGCTTCCGCGCAGCAGGCTGAGAAAGACACGGTTCATGTGGTCCGGAAAGGTGAGACGCTTTTCCGCATTTCCCGTCAGTACGGCGTAAGCGTTGAGGATGTGATGAAGTGGAACAGTCTGCCCGATCCCGGCATCCAGGTCGGTCAGAAACTGCGTATCGTCCGTCATACCGCGACGGCGGCAACTCCCGCGAAGACAGTCGCCCCCGCAAAAACGACGACGCCATCAAAGACGACGACGCCTGCAAAGACGGTAGCGCCCGCAAAGACGGTAGCGCCCGCAAAGACGGCAGCGCCCGCGAAGACGGCAAAAACGGAAACACCCGCCGTTGCGTCCGACGGGGCAGCGCAGAGCGCTCCTGCCTCCGCTTCGAAAGAGCAGGCAAGGGACCTGTACACCGTGCAGCCAGGTGACAATCTGTACAGTATCTCGCGTGAACACAATGTGAGTGTCGATGATCTGCGGAAGTGGAATGAGATGGATGGCACGATGCTGAAGGCCGGTCAGAAGCTGCGTGTCAGCGCCCCTTCCGCCGCCCCGGCAACTCCCGCGCAGCCTGCAAAGGCCGCACCTGCAAAGGCCGCGCCTGCAAAGGCGCAGGATGTGCAGCTGGACGGACAGAAAGTCAGCACTCCCGCAAAAGCTGGCAAGCCTGACGAAACCGATGAAAAACCTTCCATGCAGGCAGCGACGACCGCGAATGGGATTCCCACTTCGGATACCACGGTTATGCTCAACGGCAAGAAAGTTGTCATCAGGCGGCATACCGTCGCAGCGGGTGAGAGTCTGAGCAGCATCGCACGAGATTACAACGTTTCCGTCGCCGACCTTCGCATGTGGAACAAACTTGCGAGTGACGATCTGAAGATCGGGCAGGTGCTGCTGATCAACGCCTCCGGCGAGGAAGCCGCAGTAAAGACTTATACCGTCCAGGGGGGTGATGACAAGAATGCTGCAGAAAAGCAGCCGATGAAGGAACAGAATGCCGCGCCTGCGGAAGCCGCGCCTGCAAAGGCAGCGCCTGTAAAGGACGCGCCTGCAGCCGAATCCGGCGTCAGCGGCAAGTCGGAAGCTGCAGAACAGACCGGAGATGCGAGTGAAACAGCACAGGGCGTACGCCATGAGTACACCGTGCAGAAAGGGGAGACACTGTACTCCATCGCCAGGAAACTCAATGTCAGCGTCACACAGCTGAAAAGCTGGAATACGATCGGCCGTTTTCTCGACATCGGACAAAAGCTCGTATATTACACCGACAAGTAACCGGTATGTTCACGATGTGCGGGGTTCCGGCGGACTCGCTCTGCAATGAATACGTTCGAACGGCACAGGCAGTATCGCCTGCGGCGGCACCGCTCCCGTCTTTTGCGGCGCCGTGTGTTTCTTTTCGCAGGCGTCACGGCAGTCTTTCTGACTGCCTGGTCGCTATTCGCACGTTTCCATCAGAACCCTCTGACACCTCCGCCACCTGACGTTCTCGGTGCGCGTGCGGTACGCAGTATCGCCCACGGCGCACTCGATTCCTTCAACCAGATGTATCAGCGTTTCTACCCGGGCAGGCGCGACAGTGCCCTCGCGGCGGCGCGTACGCTGTTCCCGCGCAGCCCTCTTCCGCATGCAATGCTGCAGGAGCGGGGCACGGCGTATCCAGTGAACCTCTCGGCTGCTGAAAAGGGTGGGCTTCTCGATTTGCTGCTGATCGGACTCGATTCCAGGCTCGGCGAAGGGAAGGGGAGAGCCGATGCTCTGCACCTGCTTTCCATTGATCCTTCCGTTCCCGAAATCCAGATAACAAGTATTCCCCGCGGCACATTCTCGTATCTCGGATATGAGGACGACGCGTATAATATTCTTGCCAACGTCCGTGCCGAGCGCGGGAGGCAGGAGTTGCTGCGCCGTGTCGCGAGGCTCTGTGGGCGTGACAGCATCCGCTACTATATGGAAATTGGATTTTCCGACGCACTCGGGTTGCTGTCGCTTCTCGGCTACCCTGATCCCGGCATAGCGCTGCAGGAACTGCGACATCGGGAAGGATACCAGTATGGCGACCATGATCGATCGTACAATCAGGGGCAATTCATACGTCATGCTCTGCTCCGTGCCCTGCCGCTGCTGGAGGGTGTGACCGGAGAGGTGATATTGTCGGCAGGACAGGATTTGCTGCACACCAATCTCAGCGTACTGCAGTGCCGCGGGCTCGTCTGTCTCCTCAACGATGCCGGCCTGACCGAACGGCCCGACCTTGTCCGTGTCCATTTGCGCAGCCGCTTCCGGAAGCGCATCGAACAGCGTCACGCCCTGCGCGGCAATTCGCTCTTCGTGTCTTCCGATGCTGACATGCAGTCTCGGACCATAGGTACCGGCGCGCACGTCGCTCCCACTCCCGCCGAACGCATTCTGCGGCGACATATTGCAAATGCGGAGAGCAGCAGATCTGCGGCAGAAATGTACACGACGCTGTGGACTCTCTTCGAGCAGCATGCCTGGCTGCAGGTACAGGACGAACCTTCCCGGCGCGCCTTGCGGGATACCATGGCGCAGTTGCTGATCGGCGTCTGCCAGCGTCTCCAGCGCGTTGATGACATCGCACACATCAGGCGCACGCTGAAGGCAGACGAGCTCCTGTTTTCCCCTCCCGTTCCCGTCAATGCGCACGAATCGGCCCTGCTGCAGCTGCCTGCAGGAAATCGTCCCGAGTGAGCTGCAGGTTGGAACTTCACGTTTCGCCCGCTATTTTTAGGGCATCATACTTGCGTTGAAACCGGGAGTACCAACTGCACGGATTAATTGCGGCGCCGGGAACCAGTCCCACCGCCGGAACCGTTGAGCAGTAGCGTGTTCCTGAGTACCGGGATACCTTCCATCGAACAGTCCAAAGAGGCCATATCAATGAACGCCACGTTTATGCAACGAACATCCGCCGCGATCGAAGGGCTGCACAGGCTTGCCTACAATTTGTGGTGGACCTGGAATCCACATGCTCAGGATATTTTTCACGCGCTGTCAGAGCGAAAATGGCGTTCCTCGAACCACAACGCAGTTGCAGTACTGCGATCAATCTCCCGCAATGAGCTGCAGGCGCGGCTCTGCGAAAAAGAATTCCTGGTGAGCATTGAAACCGTACTCAACGATTTCGAGGCGTATCTCTCAAAGTCCGACACCTGGTATGCGGAAAACGCCACCAACGCGGACAACGAACTTGTGGCCTATTTCAGCGCGGAATTCGGTCTGCATGAGAGCCTGCCGATTTATTCGGGCGGACTCGGTGTGCTGGCCGGCGATCACACGAAATCCGCCAGCGATCTTGGCGTGCCTTTTGCCGGCGTCAGCCTCTTCTACCGCGGTGGCTACTTCCAGCAGACACTCGGTCCCGATGGCTGGCAGCACGAAAGCTATCCGTTGCTTGATACCAAAAAACTCCCCGTCGAACTGGTAATAGATGACGAGGGGAATGTCGTCACCGCTTCGGTTGAGATCGGACACAGCACCGTATTCTTCCATGCGTGGAAGGTCAATGTCGGCCGCGCCACGCTGTACCTGCTCGATACCAACAGGGAGGAAAACGATCTGCATTACCGTGAGATCACGGCGCGCGTGTACGGAGGCGACAGCACCACGCGTGTGATGCAGGAGGCGATTCTCGGAATTGGCGGCGTACGTTTTCTGCGCAAACTCGGGCTCGCTCCCACCGTCTTCCACATGAATGAAGGCCACAGTGCCTTTCTCACCGTCGAACTTCTCCGTGAGCAGCTCTCGCAGGGGAAATCCCGCGAGGACGCGGAGGGCTGGGTGCGCCAGCACTGCGTATTTACCACGCATACTCCTGTGCCTGCCGGGCATGACCGTTTTACGCCCGATCTGCTTGATCACCTGCTCTCCCGTTTCAGGGAGAATCTCGGCTTCGATCATCAGGCCTTGCTCGCATATGGACGGGAGCGTCCCGATGACGAGGAGGAGACATTCTGCATGACCGTGCTCGCACTGAAAATGTCGCGCGCCGCGAACGGCGTCAGCGAACTGCACGGACAGGTCAGCCGTGACATGTGGAAGGGATTGTTCGGAAAGGATAATGCGGATGACGTGCCCATCGGCCACATTACAAACGGTGTGCACATCCTTGGCTGGATGGCAAATCGCACACGGCAATTCTGGCACAAGCATCTCGGTGCGAAGTGGATTTACTATCTGAAGAAGGAAGCGATCTGGGCGCAGGTGTCTGATCCCGACCTCATTCCCGACGAAGACCTCTGGGCGCTGCGCTACGGGCTGCGCAGGGATCTGGTGGAGTACGTGCGCAGGATGATGCGGCATCAGTTTCAGCGCGCCGGGACGGAATACAATACGGTGCAGGACAGTATCCTCAATCCTGACGCCCTGACCATCGGTTTCGCCCGCCGCTTCGCGACCTACAAGAGAGCACCGCTGTTTTTCCGGGAATTCAATCGCGTGATCGAAATGATCAACGATCCTGATCGTCCCGTACAGCTCGTCTTCGCCGGTAAAGCGCACCCGCGGGACGACAACGGGAAACGCTTCATCCAGGAGATCGTCGGCTACAGCAAGAATCCTGCGCTCTTCGGCAAGGTGGTCTTCCTCGAGAACTACGACATCAACGTCGCGCGGCACATGATCAGCGGCGTGGATGTATGGCTGAACAACCCCCGTCGTCCGATGGAAGCCAGTGGAACGAGCGGCATGAAAATTATCATTCATGGCGGACTCAATCTCAGTATACAGGATGGCTGGTGGCGGGAAGGCTACAACGGCGAAAATGGCTGGGGTATCGGTGACGATACGAACGTCGATGATACCGATCAGCAGGACGAGCATGATTCCCGTCTGCTGTACGAAATTCTCGAGCAGCAGGTCATCCCTGAGTTCTATGACCGTGACGAATTCGGCATTCCCCGGAAATGGCTGCAGCGCATGCGCAAATCGATGGAGACCCTGATCCCCGAGTTCAACACCGATCGCATGGTTTCAGACTACGTCCTGAAGTACTATAATCGCAACGATTAAACCCGGGAGGCGGAACGCCGCCGACCGTTTTCATGTTATTTCCAATACACCAGAGGAGCTATCATGGCATCTGTTTTTGAGTACAAAGAAATCGTCGGCATCTCGACCGAGAACATTGAAGCCGCCATTCAGGAAGGCCTCAACGACGCATCTGCAAACTATCACGTCGCATGGTTCGAAGTTGTATCCGTTCGCGGGCGTATGGTCGATGCCACGACGACGGAATATCAGGTGACACTCAAAATCGGCTGCAAGGCCAGGTAACTTCTCTGGCAGAGCTTCGTCGCCCTTGCGGTGCTTTTGCCACATGAACTGTATCTGAGTTCACGCACAGTGCTGAAGGGGTGGACAGTATCCGCCCCTTTCTTTTGTTTATCCCATCGAGGAATTGATATGCTGGAAACAGGGAAAAAAGCTCCCGCATTCAGCCTCCCGTCCACCAGCGGAGGCACGGTTGCACTCAAGGATTTTGCGGGAAAACCCGTCGTCCTCTATTTCTACCCGAAAGACAATACGCCGGGCTGCACCAAAGAGGCCTGTGATTTCAGGGACAACTTCGCCCGTCTCAGTGCAGCGGGAGCGGTTGTGCTCGGGGTGAGTGCCGACAGCATGAAATCACATGAGAAGTTCCGCGACAAGTATGAATTGCCGTTCGAACTGCTGAGTGATGAGTCCAAGGGAATGCTCGAGAAGTATGGCGTCTGGCAGGAAAAGAAGAATTACGGGCGGACGTATATGGGAATCGTGCGGACCACCGTTCTCATAGACAGTAAAGGTGTTGTACGTAACATCTGGCCGAAGGTCAAGGTGAAGGGGCATGTCGACGAAGTGCTCGCCGCCCTCGAAGAACTTGCCTGATCAGGCAATCGACAGTTCGCGTTCTAACCCATTCTGAATGTCTTGGATACATGAAACCACTCGAAGTACAGGAAATCCTATCTCTGCAGAGCTACGAGCAGCAGCGTGACGTCCTCCGCCGTGAGGCGACCGCGCTCCGCAAGTTGCGTCGGTTTGAGTTGAGCGACGCCTGTGTGCTCATTTTTGAAAACCGGAAAACCGTGCAGTACCAGGTGCAGGAAGTCATGCGTGTCGAACGGGATGATTCGCCTGAACACATCGCGCTCGAACTGAGCTGCTTCAATCTCCTGATACCGCGAGATCGTGAATTGAGCGCAACTCTGGTCATTCGCGTTCCAGAGTATCGGGAAGTCGACAATGCGTTGCAGCGTCTCAACGGTATCACGCGTGAGTGCATCAGTCTCAAAATCGGTGAGGAAAAAGTGTATGCCACCTTCGATGTGGATGAGGATACACTGGTATGTGACAGCGATGTGTTTTACATTCGTTTCACACTGACAGAAGAGCAGGTGGCCGCGTTCTGCAACCCATCCGTTCCAGCCATGCTGGAGTCGGTGCATGAAAAATGCAGCGCGGAAGTTCCGATCCCGCAGCAGGCCCGTGTAAGCCTCATCGAGGATATCTCATCATGACGTATGTGACACGACGCGAACATTTTTCCGCCGCGCATCGGCTTTATAATCCCGCATGGGACGATGCCAGGAATGAGCGTGTATTCGGGAAATGCAATAATCCGGCGGGACACGGTCACAACTACTATGTGGAAGTTACCGTCGTCGGGGAAATCGATCCGGAAACGGGGTATGTCGTCGACCTCAAGGAACTCAAAGAGGTGATCCTCGAATATGTCATCCGCAAAGTCGACCATCGCAATCTCAACACCGACGTCGATTTTCTGAGCGGGAAAATTCCAACCGCGGAAAATATTGCCGTGGGCATTTGGGAGCAGCTTGTCAATCGCATCCCACAGGGGAAGCTCTATCAGGTCAGGCTGTACGAAACTGAAAAAAACATCGTCGATTACAGGGGTGAATAATGAACGCCAGCGCACAGAATGCGGACAGCCTCAAAAAACTTGATGACAGGGAACCGGAGTTCGAGGGGAATATCGCGGAGATTCTTCGTCACATCGGTGAGGATCCGCAACGGGAAGGGCTGATCAAAACACCCTATCGCGTCGCCAAGGCGTGGCGCTTTCTGACCATGGGCTATGAACAGGAGGTCGACGACGTTCTCAACGGCGCCATTTTCGAGGAAGATTACAATGAAATGGTGATCGTCAAGGATATCGATTTCTATTCGCTGTGTGAGCATCATATGCTGCCGTTCTTCGGGAGCTGCCATATTGCCTATATCCCGAACGGCAAGATCGTTGGCCTCAGCAAACTGCCTCGCATCGTCGAAGTGTTCTCGCGCCGATTGCAGGTGCAGGAACGCATGACGCAGCAAATCGCGGAGGCGCTGCAGGCAGCCCTCAATCCGCTCGGGGTTGCGGTGGTATGCGAAGGCCGGCATATGTGCATGATGATGCGTGGCGTCCAGAAGCAGAATTCCGTTGCCACGACCAGTGAAATGCTCGGTGCCTTTGAAGCCAACTCCAAAACGCGGGAAGAATTTCTACGTCTCATCAATACAGGGTTTTGAGTATGCGATTTGAGGGAAAAACCATCTGGGTGACAGGTGGCCGCTCAGGAATCGGAAAAGCCATTGCCGCGTCTTTCATGAACGAAGGTGCTGATGCGTATCTCAGCAGCCGTGATCCTGAAGGATTGCGAGCAACCGCCTCCGAACTCGGCGCGAACGCCTTCGCGGTACCCTGCGATGTCACCGACGCGGCTGAAGTGCAGGCGGCGTACCGGAAAATCATGGACAGAACGGGGCATATCGACATCCTGGTCAATAACGCCGGGACGACGGTGTTTCAGCCCTTTACGGAAACCGATATCGATGCATTCGACGATCTGATGACAACGAATCTGCGCGGACCATTTCTCACGACGAAAGCCGTGCTCCCCTCAATGTTGGAGAGGGGTGAAGGACATATTGTCATGATAAATTCCATGGCTGCACGGCAGGTATTTCCGAACAGCTCCGTGTATGGTGCAACAAAAGCGGGGCTTCGCATGATGGCGGACTGCCTGCGCAGTGAGGTGCGCTCTTCCGGCATTCGCGTCCTGAATGTGTACCCGGGGGCGACCGATACCGCGATCTGGCCTGACAGGGTGCGGGAAAAACACGCCGAACGCATGATGACTGCGGACGATGTCGCTGCCGCGGTCTGCGACGCATGCGCAGCTTCGTCGCGAACGACGATTGAAGAACTGGTTTTACAGCCAATTGGTGGAGCACTCTGATGTCATTTGAAGGAAAAACCGCACTCGTGACCGGTGCCAGCAGCGGTATCGGCAGGAATCTCACCCTGGAACTGCTGCGTGACGGTGCTAACGTTGCCGCCTGTGCCCGCTCCCAGTATCGCCTCGATGAATTGCGGGAGGCTGCAAAAGCCCTGCCCGGAAAACTCGTGATTGGCAGTGTGGATGTCTCCGATGAAGATCAGCTGCACGCCTTCGTCGAAAAAGCGGAGATGCTGCTGAGTCCTATATCCATCGTCATCGCGAATGCCGGCTTCGGCGTGTTCAAACCACTCACGGAAATGAAAACTTCCGAGTTCGATGCGGTGATGGCCACGAATGTCCGTGGTGTCTGGGTGACATTGCATGAGACGGTGCCCGGTATGGTCGAACGAAAGGAAGGGGATGTCGTTGTCGTCGCATCGCTGGCAGGGAAGAACGGCTTTGCCGGAGGCACGGCCTACAGTGCAAGCAAATTTGCCGTTCGCGGGATCGCACAGTCACTCATGCATGAGGTGCGCGAGCATAACGTACGTGTTTTCAGTGTGTTCCCCGGCTCTACTGATACCAGTTTCTTTGACGGCACACCGATGTCTCCGAACCGGGACCGCATTCTCCGTGCTGAGGATGTTGCGGATTCCATCCTGCATGCATTGCGGGCCCCGCGGAGAGCACTGTCGAGTGAAATCGACATTCGTCCCGCAAACCCACGCTAGTCCCAGCAGAAATCCAGCCCGTTTTCCCGAAAAACGGGCTTTTTCCTTTCCGCCATCGCTTTTTCCGCCGGAAATCGCCGTCCGGTTGTTTGTTATTCCTTTTTCCGTTACAATGATTTTCGATGTCCGCTTCTAGGGAAGCTGGCACATCATGCGCTCGTCCGTGAGGATGTCACCATCATCGAGAAGGAGCCCCCATGTTGAAATGCACCGGCCACTATGGAACACCGGACCGCGTCGCGGCGGATATGTACGCGATACCCTTTCCCAGCGACAAAACGCTCTTCAATAAAACCCTGAAACAGATTTGCCCCGATCTCAAGGCAGCGGTGTCAGATCTGCTGGAGCGCGGGGAATTCACCGGGAAAGCGGATGAGATCAGCACCCTGACCACCGCGGAAGGGCGATTTGTGCTTGTCGGACTCGGTGATACCGATGCGATGGGTGTCGAACGTGTCAGGCGCGCGGCGGCGCAGGCGATGAAGATCGCCATGAATTCGGTCGCCCCGACTGTCGCAATCTATGTTCCGCTCGAGGAAATCGTCCGTAAAATCCTTCCTGTCTCCTTCGAGGTCACGGTCAGCGCCATGGTCGAGGGGGCGCTTCTGGCAACCTACCGCTATGACCAGTTCAAGAAAAAGAAGAAGGACGATACCAAGGGCGTCATCAAGGAAGTGAAAATGGTGACGGCGGACGAAGGATATCAAAGCCGGATGAAAAACGGGATTCAGGAGAGCCAGCTTCTCGTCGAAGCGGTACAGTACGCCCGCGATCTCGTGAACGCCCCCGCAAATGCTCTTGGAACGGATGCCCTGGCAAAGGCGGCAGTGGCTCTCGGAAAAAAACTGAATATCAAGACCGTCATCCTGAACAAGAAGGAAATTCAGGCCAACAAAATGGGTGGCCTGCTTGGCGTCAATCAGGGCAGCGCAGCCGAGCCGCGCTTTATCGTCATGGAGTATAATGACAAGCGAAAACGACTGAAACCCTACGTGCTTGTGGGGAAAGGCATCACCTTCGATTCGGGCGGACTCTCGATTAAACCCGCGAGTGCGATGGAAGAGATGAAGTCGGATATGGGCGGGGCTGCCGCCGTGCTCGGAACGATGTTCGCCATCGCAAAACTGAAACTCCCGCTTCGCGTCGTGGCACTCATTCCGGTGACCGACAATATGACAGGTGGCGGCGCCATGTGTCCGGGAGATGTCATCACCATTTCGGATGGCACCACGGTCGAAGTGAAGAATACAGACGCAGAAGGACGACTCATCCTCGCGGATGCGCTCGTTTATGCACAGCGCTTCAAACCGGCTGCAATTGTGGACGTTGCCACTCTGACAGGCGCTGTTGTCGTCGCACTCGCTTCCCATGCGACAGGCATGATGGGGAACGATGATGACCTGAAGGCCGCCATGAAAGCAGCTGGCGACGGTACCTACGAACGTGTCTGGGAATTACCGCTCTTCGATGAGTACAAGAAAATGATGGAAAGTGATATCGCCGATCTCAAGAATCTCGGTGGCCGCTGGGGTGGCGCTATCACCGCAGGCATCTTTCTGCAGAATTTCATCGGCGAATATCCCTGGATTCATCTCGATATTGCCGGAACGTCCTTCCTCGATGCGGCGACGGATTACCAGCCCAAGGGCGGCACAGGTGTCGGAGTGCGACTCCTGACTGAATTCCTGAGGAATATCGAGAGTTGACAACGAAAATTGCATGCTGATCAGTATTTGACCGGTGATGGATGACCTTCAAGGCTGTTTTGCCTTCAGTCATTTGTAGAACTGGCCAGTCAATTACAGAACTGGTCAGTCAAGCTCGACGCCGATGGAAAAATAGAGGTTGAGAGGACCCCAGCGCGCAGGGGTGGAGGGATTGTTGCGCAGGAAATAAAAACTACGTCCAATGGCAAAGTCGGCTGGACCGATGGGAGTGTCCAGTCCGAGTATGAGTCCTGCCCCATGACGCAAATCTTCAATCTTGATGAGTTCAGGATTCGCCCAGGTGCGTCCGAGATCATAGCGGAATGAAAGGTAACTGTCGAAGAGGATGGCGATGGGCAGCTGATAGCGGAACTCCAGGCTGCCGACGGCGAGCTGTCGCCCGTTGTATTCATTCTCACGCATGCCGATGAAGGAGGAGAGCCCTCCCAGCCGGAATTCCTCGCTTCTGGGCATGGTCTTGTCGCCGTACCCGAACATGAAGCGCGGGTGGACGACCAGGCTGTGCTCGATGAGAGGGACGTAAAGCTCGTAACTGCTTTCTATGCGTGAAAACGCGACTTCGCTTCCCAGCGGAATCTGTGCAGAGCGATACTCCGCCGTAAAAAACAGTCCCTGACATGGATACGGATAGCGATCCTGCGTGTCAATGGTTGAACTGATGCTCATGGAGACGACGAGGTTTTTCTCATCGACCATATCCGCATCCATGCGGCGAATCTGATCCGTCCGTACATTCTGCTGTTCATAGCGGAACGTAGCGAGCAAATTGCCGATGCGCTCGACGTTCATGCCCAGCGAAGCGGCGCCACCATAGGTGATATGGCGGGTGACGGAGGCAACTTCACGTTCGAAACGGTAGGAAGGCAGGTCCGTCACATCCTTGTAGTTGTTGAAGTCCTTGAACCCGTAATAGCCTTCCACCCTGAGCGTGAACGGCGAGTAGAACAACCGATTGGTATTGTATCGCAGTCCATAGCGGCGATTCTGGTCGCCGGAGAAGAATGTCGATGCCAGCTCAGTGCCCGTACCGAAAAAGTTCGCATCCCGCAGTACGAGGCCGATCTGCGCGTTGCGTTCGTTGTCGACCAGGAGTCCCACCTGCAGCATCTGCGAGGGACGCTCGATAACACGGATGATCAGGTCTGCCGCCTCCTCGTTCGGGACGAGATCGAAGGTGACGTAGTGGAAGAGATTGAGTCCGGCGAGATTATCCATCCCCCGCTTCAAATCATTGATACGGAAACGTCCACCTTCCTTCAGGGGGAGTTCCCGCAGAATCACCACCCGGTCTGTACGTGTGTTGCCCTGCACAAGGATGTGGCCGATTCTGCCTTCGCGGATGTATACATGTACGCTGCCGTCGCCATGTCGCGCCATCGAGTCAATTGCCGCAAGCGAATATCCACGTATGCGGTAGTCTTCGAGTACATATCGTTCAAATGAACTGCGGGAAACAGCCGTCCACGGTGCCCCGACCCATCGGGATTCGATGCCGGAGATCGCGGCCTCCGGAAGTATGGTATTGCCATGCAGTACGATGCTGCCGATATGCATGGCAGACCGCACTTCAAGATGCACGGTGTTGCTGTTGTCGTAGGTGAGTTCGACACCGAGAACATCCGGTCGCAGCTGCAGCTCTACCGCTTTGCGCTGGATATCTTCAACCGAGTGACTGCTGGAGAACCAGCTGTCGTCGCTGCAGAGTGGTGATGTGCACACGACGGCACGATACCCCTCAGCAGAGGAAGGAACAGGCATTGCCGAGATCATTCTGCTGAAGATCGTGTCGCGAAGCGCAGGCAGCATCGCACGACCCGCCTCGTAGCCGAGCAGGAGAAGGGAGTCGATGTGATCAAAGTTGGTCCCGCCGAACCCATCAAGCGGCGGCGAAATGATGAAGTCTGCCGGCGCGAGTTCCTCATCGATCCGGTTCTGCATCATGACGTTGAATACCTGATCGAGCGTCTCGAGCGGATTGGTGATTTCGTCGTTCCGCCGCAGCGGACTGGTGGTGTTGACGGCGATGATGATGTCGCACCCCTGATCCACGGCGACGTCGACAGGAATGTTCGAAAGCAGTCCGCCGTCGACAAGTGCCATGCTGTCCATGGTCACCGGACTGAACATCACCGGGATGGTAGAGCTCGAACGCATGGCTTCCGCGAGGCTGCCGCTGCTGAGGACGACACGCTTCCCACTGTAGAGATCCGTCGCGACGGCACGAAACGGGATCTGCAGATCATCAAAATTTCTTGCGTAATGCGTTCCCTGCAGCGCGAGCTCGTTGAGCATGTTCGTCAGGCGCTGACCGTTCGATACAGCCAGTGGTATCACGGGCTGCAGTCCATCGAGACGCATCGTGAGAATGGAACGGTCGGATACGGGTTTCTGATCGACGGTCAGAAGACTGCGGTCGGCCTCATCCCGCAGCTGCAGCACATTGTTCCAGTCGATAGTTCTGATACTGTGTTCGAGTCGATCGGCGCTGTAACCGCATGCATACAGTCCACCGATAATACTGCCTACACTTGTCCCGACGATGAAATCCGGTACGATGCCGGCATCTTCCAGCGCCTTGATCACGCCAATCTGGGCAATGCCGCGTGAGCCCCCTCCGCTGAGCACCAGTCCTATTTTCGGGACTCTCGGATGCGCAGATGTCGATTGTGTGGCTGTAGCTCGTGCAAACATTGCCCTGCTGCCACTGCTCTGCTGCGAGCGTGCGCGAAGCTGCTGTGTGATCAGATTCGCGCGATTGGCATCCGGCACCTGCCCGGTTTGCCCGAACAGCGTCCATGGGAGCAGAAAAAGTGCGATAACCGCACCGATATGAGGGCGCCCGAATGAATGCATTTTGAAAAATTACGGACGGAAAAAAGGACATGCAAGCCGGGAAGGCTTGCATGTCTTGGCCGGGGACCGAAATCCCCGGCCCGGAAGTAAGAGGAAGGGAAGTAGGGTATGGTATCCCGGACCGGAAACCGGGGTCTCCGTTCCGGAATTTCTTAGATATCCCAGTGGGAACTGACGCCCACTGCTACCGCGGAGAACGAGTCGTTCAGATGCGGAGTGATGTCCATCGTCCCGATATCGAGCTTGAAATTGTCGGCGATGAAGCCGACTCCTGCGCCGAAAATAATGGGTTCGACGCCGCCGACGTTTACGCCGAAGCGGAACGCCACGTTGTAAAGGAGCTCGATTTCCGTGCCCACGCCAATACGCGGATGGGTGCTGTTGCCTGACATGTCGTTGAAGCCCTGCCTGTAGGCGAAGGTGAAATGCCAGTATTTGCCCCTGCGTGGCATATCGGGGAGGCTGAGAACACCGGATATGATCATTGCTGACGGGAGGGGGGTAGAGAATGAAGGTATTTCATACTCCGTCCCGTTGAGTCGCGATTGTATTTCATCCACCTGGTCGGTGGAGGACAGATCGTCGATGACGAAATCTTCGTTCGCCGTAATTTCATGTGCACCGCGGTCCCAGCTCACCGAACCGAGATCGACGAGACTGAAGCCGGCGCTGAACATCCTGGTGAGCTTCATGTGCGCACCGATGTCCACACCGAAACCGGTGCCGACAGGCGTGGGAAACAACGAGTAATGAAAATCATTATTGTTCCCGATCCAGTCGCTGGTGCCGGCATATCGCGCAACCATGTCAGCGGTGCCGCGCACCTCGTAGGTTTCCGGGTCCGTGACGAAGCTGCTGTTGAAGCGATCGATCCCGAAGTAAGCATAGCCGTGTACCAGTTTGAGACTGGCACCGACGAGAATGGGAATTCGGCGATACAGTCTGAATTCCTGTGCGACGGTCAGACTGTAATCCCGTGTCCACGATGACGAGACTTCGGTATTGCTGAAATCGAAGGCCTTGCCTGGCTCGTTGCCGAAGAACATGAATTCGGCGAATGAGCGGGGAAGTGCGACATTGCTTCCGGTGCGTTCCGTAATGCCCACGGCGACAGTCATGGCACGCGTTGAAAGCATGGCGTTGAACAGCGTGTACCGGATATCGTGTGTGAAGTGCCCGGTCTCGCCAGAGAATGTATTCAGTATGGCCTGTTTGTCGGCGGAGGTGAGATAGGTCGGCGTGCGCTTGCCCTTCGCGTCTGGGGTGCCGGTGAAGTATTGATTGTACGTGCTGTAATCCATGAAGTCGGCACCGGCCTGCGCTCCGAAGGGAAGGACGCCGAACGAGACGGTGACACCGTCATCCGGGACAAGCTGTGCAGGATTGACGTTCAACGCGTCGAGTCCGCGCACGAGTCCGGCACTGCTGTTTCCCATGCCGGTCAGACGGGCGCTCGTTCCGATCGTCTGCGCCTCCACTGTCGCATAGCCGCAGAGCAAGGTGAGGATCAGCGCAGCGCCTGCGGCGCGAATGGTATTTCCTGTATTCCTGCGATGCATACTATTTCTCCGTGATAGTGCTGCTGACGTTCAGACGGGCATATCCGCGGATACGCACGTAATCGGTACTGCGGAAGGCAGCGCTTGCCTGCTCCGAGGCGGTGAAGGAGAGGCGGAAGCGCAGCGCGGTCGATTCCGCCAGCCGGCTGAATTCTTCCGCACTGAAGTGCAGTGAGAGCTTCTCCGTTCGTGAACTGCTGACATATCCTGATGCGTCCACCGGGGCGGCCGATACCTGCAGGGGGGTGCCATCGAGCGTCGTGGGAACCAGGATTACATTGCCCCTGCTGTCGAGGAACTCCGGTTCAACCATGACGGTGGTGGGGAGATGGTTCTCGACCGTGAAGCTGAGCAGTCCTTCATTGACTTCCGTCATTTTGCGTCGCGTCGTCTCGTCGATGACCAGATCCACCGTGTCGACGACGCTTCCATTCACCTGCGTGAAGCGGAGGGGGAATTCGACGAAAAGATCGCCCGTGATGGAGTCGGTCCCCGCGATGCTGGCCTGGGCTCCCTGGGGATTGAGGACGAACTTTCCTTCCATGCCGAGGCTGTCAGGGTACGCGGGTGAGAAACTGTTCAGGAAATTCACCACCTGCGACTGCTCAAAATCGACCCGTGCATCGGATTGTCCTGCCAGATCCATCGGGATGACACGCAGGGAAGCACTCGATCCGGAGAGGTTTTTCCCGAGCACCGAAGCATCTTCGATGCCGACCGGGAGAACAGACCGGTTTGAAAGTGCAGCCCACATCCTCGCCTCCGAAAGGTGTATTGCGCCGGAAATGGTTTTATCGAGATTGAAATCCGAGTATTTCATATCGCGCACATTCAGTGCCGTCGGAGGAAGCGTGCCGTTCAGGGAGGCGAAATGCACGTCCTTCAACTGTCCCGTCACCGAAACGCTGTCGCTTTTACGCACAAGGACGGTACGGTCAGAGGCATCGTCTGTGACAATATGTGCCTCGTAGCTGAGTTTCGTCTGGTCGCTGAGAATGAGCGCGGCGTCGGCGAGGTCGAGAGCGATGATTTTCGTACTGTTGGGCGCTACGTAGGCGCCGGCGGTAATCGGAGCACCGCCGCGGGTCGCGCCCGGAAGGGAGATGCTGAACTGTCCGCCGACTGCGAAATAATTCTTGACTGTGAACCTGAGCTCGCCACTGTGCACCAGTGCATCCGAGACACGCAGTCCGTTGGCTTCCGTGATGTTCACACTGCGGTTGTACAGAAGTTCCTGCGAGGGAACATATCCACGGACCGAGCGGATGTCGGTGTCACGCAATGCGCCCTGCACACCTAGACTCATGCTGCTGTTGAGATCGACGCTGGCGCCACCGCTGCCGGGGGAAGAGATGTCGAAGGCCAGCTTCATGTTGTTGCGCAGAGTGAGTCCATCAAGCTGCATTGTCGGCAGCGTGATGGTCTGCGTAGGCTGTACCAGTTCGTTCGTATTGACCTGGGCGATCGGATTGCCCTGCAGGTCGAGCAGCCTGATGGCCTCCAGACGGAGAGGGATGGGAACATGATTGGTAAAACTGAGTGCGAGTTTCCCGCGATCAAAAGTCATTTCCTCGAAATACTCTCGCGTATCTATTGCGATGGCGATTCCCAGGTCATTTGAAACCGGGGAAACCACCTGCTGCCCCTTCGGCAGGGACGGAAAGAGTGTGAAGACGTCCAGGTGCTGGTTGAGATAATCCGGCAGTTCAAAGCGCACGGCGTCAAACGTTTCCGATGCGCGGAACTGCAGATCTGACACGGCGAGGTGATCTCCGACGCAGATGGATTTGAGTGGGTAGCGCTGCGTGACGACGAGTACCTGGTCACCGTCTTCGGTGATGCGAAGGATATCGTCGTTGCTGAGCATCTCTTCCATCGTGTACGTGTGGTTGACAATGGGCACGTTGGCGTCGACATCCCACTCCGGCAGCACCGGTGCGAGGGGCTCGGTGCAGCCGCTGAACAGCGTGGCGGCGAGAACGAGCGCGGTGAACGCGAGCGCCCAGGCCACTGGCGGCTTGGATTGGTATGAATGGCTGATCATGATATCCTGCTCCTCTCTATGAACTTCCTGTATATGTATTCTCATGTTCTGCATTACCTGATGACGAATCGACGCATCACCGCGGTGTGAGCGGTCGAGAGTTTGAGGAAATACACGCCCGGCTGCAGCTGCTGCAGCGGCAGGGACAGGACATGATTTCCTGCGGAGTGATTTCCCATGCGACGTCGCACGACTTCTCTGCCAAGCATGTCGTTGACGGAAAGTGTAACGTGATCCGCAGTAGCGAGCGTGCAGGGAACATTGATGTGTCCTGCGTCAGCACGCAGAGGCTGCGGATATGGGCTGCCGAGCTGCAGCGCACGCGGGGATGCATGCGTATCCGGAACGCCGGTTGCGGCGCCGTCGAAGTATGCCGTGATATCGGCATTTCCCCCGGTGATCTCGAGCAGCAGCATGCCATCAACCATGCTCCAGCTTCCAATGCCGTCGCCGGTCAATCGCGTGACTGTCTGAGGAACGGCGATGCGCAGCGTTCCCGCGGCGTCGCTTCTGATGGAAATGCGCAGGCATTCATCGTGGGACCAGACGACCCGCACGGGCATCGACGAAGACAGCAGCTCCACATCGTCTCTCAGGACACTCCTGCCTTCGTCGCACATCCATGACTCCGGCCTGCCAGCGGGATCGAGGATGCAGTGAAACGCGAGCGCGTCAGTCGTGAGCGCACCGAATACCGGTGCATCGACGGTGACAGCGCATGTGTTGATGTTGATCAGCGATAGAAGCTGATCGTCGCCCGTGCGGAAATCGATAAGAGTCGTGCCCGGAGCGGTGACCGGGATATTCGTGGAAACCTGCTCGCCATCGCGGGCAGGGTACAGGACGGTATGGAATACGGCATCGGCGGCACGCAGGCTGCTGTACAGCGCGTCATGCTCGGCGAAACGGCCGGAGGACGGTGCGTGCCGGCGACGCACGAGCGCCTGTGTCAGGGTACCGGAAGGACTCGCGCTGACGGCGTGCAATGTCATGGCGCCACGTGTCCAGGACGCATACTGCTTCCCGGAATGCAGCGTGCAGGTCCCGTCTTCGACCAGCCCGTTCCCGTGCAGCTGCTGCGTATATGTTCTCGGGAATGCCGAACGCGCAGCATCGCGGAGTATGACGAAGCGCCCGCCAAGCACGGTGCTGCGCCGCTCGATGTCCGCGTCCTGATAACGTGTCGTTACTGCGGCCATGCCGCTGCTGCCCTGCGTCAGTGTGTCACCGATCCAGGCGTCGACGCCGAACAGATTGCTGCCGTAGCTCGTGCTGTCGGGGCCTGAGCCGTCGACGAGCATGATATTGTGGTGATCACTGTAGACCAGTGCTTCACGCTCACCACTGCTGTGATATCCCGGCTCGAGCAGCAGCATCTCTCCGCCCGCGGCCAGCATGCAGGCACTCTCATTCGCCTGTTTATGTCCGCTGCCGACGGGAGAGCGATGCGTGCGTGCAATGCCATGTTTGCCGATCAGTGCGAAATACAATGCCGTTTCGTCCCAGCTGCTGCGAAATACACTGTAGCCTGCGTTCGGCATGTGCCGCACGAGTGGCTGATCGCTGCTGCCTGAAGGGAGGGTGGACATGCGAAGGAGGTATTCCACACGTCCGTCGAAACTGCGTGCAAGTTCAGATGAAAGTCGAGCGGGATTCGCGGGTTCGGCAGCGGCCGTGAAATTTTCCCAGGCGAGATTGGAATAATCCGGGATTCCGCCGAGTGTGGCCAGCTCGGGGAAGAAAGTATTCATGTAGCTGTCTTCAAACGGCGGAAGCATGCCCGAGGGCATGCGGATGGTGGCGATCCAGTCGAATAAACGCTTGTAGCGGCTTTGCCGTAAGGGACTCGCGTAGTCCTGTCCTTCAGCACGAATACTCCCGCCACCCGAGGTTTCATCGAAGGTGACGAAAAAGGGCAGGAGGTTCATCATGGCGTAGCGGAAATACCAGGGACCTTCGCTGTATCCGTACATGCCGTCCGGATCACTCTGGTATTCCCACAATGTCTTTTCTATATGTGCCATGCTCACCGCAAGCCAGTGTTCCCGTTGCGCGCCGGTGACGGCGCTGCTTCCCTGCAGGATGAGCGCTGCGTATCCGGCCGAAGCGGCAAGCTTGAGGCTGAGATTGTTTTTGATGACAAAGGTCTGTTCGAGCTGTGTCGTCGCCGAAGAAGCATAAGATGCGAGCAGGGCTTCGATCACCCCGTCTTCGGTGCCGGTGTATGCGCGATAAAAATCATACGCCGTACAGAATTGCATGAGCTGCACGGCATGCCATTGATATTCGTCTACGGTGCATCCTACCTCTGTCCGTATCTGCAGGAGCAGTGATTGGAGCGCAATGCGCTTCTGCTCAAGCGACGATTCGGAAAGTGTCTGCAAATCGCTGTCGAGTCCGACAAGCAGCACAAAGCCCAGGGCTTTGGCCACCGCCGATGCTTCGAGAAGGGAGGAGGGCTCAGATCCGGCAACGTGATAGAGGTTCTGGTACAGGGTTTTCGCGAGGTCGTCTTGTGAAATGGTAGTAATGGCGTTCACAACATTCTGAGGGTTGCCGGACCTGAGCGATGCGAGCTTTGCGACCTGAGTAGGATAGCCGGTCTGAGCCGAGACCGGCAGAGGTGGGATCGAGAGGAGGAGACCCGCGAAAAAACCCAGTATGACGACTGTTGCTTTCATACAATTGTGAGACTGGCGTCTGAACCTGACCTCAGATATTCATTCCTGAGAGTGAAACTCTGTTACTTCAACGGCCAAGTTAGAATGCCCAGCTTACAGCGGACTTAATCACGGCTTACAATTTTGTCAGGGAGGGGAAGAAAGGGAGGAAAAATGCTGCGGAAAGGAGGATAAACAGCCAAACCAAGTGAAATTCAGCGTTTATTTCGGGTCTGTAATACCCATGGCGTCGAGGAAAAACTGTGGGGGACGCGCGGGACGCTGACGGTGGACGTCGAAGAACACGTGAACGGTGTAGCCGGAGACCAGGATATCATCGCTGCCTTCACGCATTATTTCGTACTCGATGCGAAGGGAGGAGCGGGGAAGCTCCTGGACGATACTGCGAACTATGAGCACATCGTCGTAACGTGCGGGGAGATGGTAGCGGCAATGCGCCTCGACCAGTGGGAGCCAGATTCCCTGTTTCTCAATTTCGGCGTAACTGAGTCCGAGCGAGCGGATGAGCTCAGTACGGCCCACTTCAAAATACTCAAGGTACTTCCCATTGTAGACGATCTGCATCTGATCCGTATCCGCATAACGGACCCGGATGGATGTATCATGTGAATTGATCACCATGTCAGCTTGAGAAATCCCCCATCTGGCCGAATTTCCGGATGCGGTTCCGAAGCAGCTGTTCGGGACGCTGTGACCGCATACCCTTCAATTCCTCAAGCAGAACGTTTTTGAGTGTGTGCGCCGCTTCCGCATGGTTGCGATGTGCGCCGCCCAGTGGCTCGTCGACGATGCGATCGATAATGCCCTGCTCGAGCAGGTCGGGGGCGGTCAGACGCAGCGCTTCCGCGGCCTGTTCCTTGTATTCCCAGCTGCGCCAGAGAATGCTGGAACAGGATTCGGGCGAAATCACATTGTACCAGGTGTTTTCCAGCATCAGGATGCGATCGCCCACCCCGATCCCGAGTGCGCCGCCCGAGGCACCCTCACCGATGACGACGACAATAATGGGAACGGGAAGCCGTGTCATTTCAAAGAGGTTGCGGGCGATAGCCTCCGCCTGTCCCCGTTCTTCTGCTTCCAGCCCGGGATAGGCTCCCGGAGTATCGACGAGCGTAATCACGGGCCGGTTGAATTTGGCGGCGAGCTTCATCAGGCGCAGTGCTTTCCTGTATCCTTCCGGGTTCGCCATGCCGAAATTCCGGTACAGGTTGCTCTTCGTGTCCCTGCCTTTCTGATGTCCGATAATCATCACCGAACGATCTTCGAGTGTCGCAAACCCCCCAACGATGGCGTGATCGTCGCCATGGCCCCTGTCACCGTGCAGTTCCATGAAGTTTGACGTCATCAGCCGGATGTAATCTAGCGTATAGGGCCTGTCGGGATGACGGGCGAGCTGTACTTTCTGCCAGCGCGTGAGATTCGAATACACGGAAGCCCGCAGATCATCGACCCGCCGTTCGAGCGCATCGATTTCGTCGGTCAGCTCCAGATCGTCAATGACGCTGCGCATTTCGATGATTTTCTGTTCGAGTTCTACAATGGGACGTTCAAAGTCCAGGACAGTCTTGGCCATTTTTATCGCGTCTTGTTTCGTCTCATGAATGATAACATCAGGGTTCGTATCAGAATTTCCATATCGAGGAAAACCGAATAATCACGAACATACTGTATCACCGAGCTGAGTATTTCATCTTCTGAAAGCGTCTTTCCGCGGAGCTGGGCAAGACCGGTCAGACCGGGCTTGCCGAGATAGACCTCGGGGAGCGTGTCCGCATGGTCGGGATCGTATCCGACCAGGCTTTTCGTCCCGCGAAGCACGGAAGGCAGCCCAAGAACGAAGCGAGCTGCAGCTCCGGGGTTCTGTTTGTCCGTCAGCAGAGCGGTGAAAGGATAAATTAGCAGGATTCCGGGGAAAGACAAAGCAATATCCATCAGCCGCTTGAAGAAGCGATTCGAGGATTTCATGAGATTGTACTCGAAATCGAGCAGTGGAACGCTGGTCAGCTGATCGACCCGCGCCTTGCCGATAATGAACTCCTTCGTGCGCGGTACGATGCGGTAGTGCACGGCCTTGCCGCGGGTGCGGCTGATCATCGAAAGGATGGCTGTGTAGCTCAGGACACCGGGACCGATAATGACGTCGGTCACATTGTTCTCATCGATGACTTTCCCGATGTTTTCCACGCTTCCGATGACTTCGACGCCAAAATACCGATTGCCGATTTCGCGCCGGTGCAGATCGATCAGACCGACAATGTCATAGCTCTGGTTGTCGAGCGATTTCAGCTTGTTGAGCACCTCGAGCGATTCTTCGTTGCGTCCCACGAGCAACGTGCGCCGGCCCGTCACGGGTTGTTCGCGCATGCCCGGTGAAAAAATCCCCGCGAGAATCCGCCTGCCGGGAATGAGGGCGAGATTGAGTCCGCCCGCAATGAGTACCACCATGCGACTGAACTGCCAGTCCTTGAAAAAGTAGGTAAGCGAGGAGAGGATGAGGAATGCAAGGAGGACGCCGAGTCCGGAACGAACAATTCTGTGCTGCTCCCTGGTATATGAGCCGGCGATGAACATCCCCGTCCACATGATGGCGACGACGGCGATATACACGGTGGGATACGCGTAATCGGGAAAGCGGAAGAGCCCGCCGAAGCGCAGCAGCTCGGCTGCCATCATGGCGAGTATCGTCGTGACCGCATCGGCGAGCAGGGGCATGGTCCGCTCAACGGCGTAATGCGAACGGCTGAACAGCAGGCGCAATTTGATGCCGGCCTCAATCAGGATACGCCAGACGGGAGAGAGCCCAAGGTTGTTTTTGGCGAACACCTGCATTGCGCGGTAGAATTCAGCTGTTGCATCGATACTGCTGCGTTTGGTGCTTTCTCCGCCGTAGTGAATGATCTTCGTGCTGTGCACGTAGTAGAGTTTCCACCCGGCCTTCTGTGTTCGATAACACCAGTCGAGATCTTCGCCGTACATGAAGTAGCTTTCGTCGAGTCCTCCGATCTCTTCATAAACCTCCCGCCGGAGCATCATGAAGGATCCGGAAATGGCATCGACTTCATAGGTTTCATCCTCGCTGAGGTAGGTCAGGTTGTAACGTGCGAACAGTGAGGAATGCGGGAAGAGGGAACTGAGTCCGGCAAGTTTTGTGAACGAGACCCAGGGGGAAGGAAAGCTGCGCCGGCATCCGGGTTCAAGGCTGCCATCGGGTTTGATGATCTTGCATGTCGCCATGCCCACATCGGCGTTTTCCCTGAAGAAGTCCAGCATCGCGGTGATGCTGTCTTCCTGTACCAGGGTGTCGGGATTGAGCAGCAGAAGGTATTTCCCCCGTGCACGAGCGAGCGCGAGGTTGTTTCCTCTTGCGAAGCCGAGGTTTTCCTGGCTGGCGATCATCTCCACGTCCGGGAATCGCTGCCGCACCATGTCGACCGTTGCGTCGGTACTGTCGTTATCCACGACGAAAATCTCATGGGAAATCCCCTCCAGCGCCGAATACAGCGAATAGAGGCAATTTTCCAGGAGATCGCGGACGTTATAACTGACGACAACGATGGAGATATCCGGAGTGCTCACCGACACGTTCGATCCCGATTTGTGAAATGAGCCGTTCGCGACTGTCAGATCGGCTGATTGATGCGCGCCAGTTCATCAAGCGTGATGATGGGGAGGCGGAAGCGCGCGGCGTACTTCTTTTCAGCTTCGACAGGGAGTCCTTCATTGTCTATCCCTGTCACGACAACTTCGATCTCGCCGACGGCATTCATGACATCTCTGGACAAACCGAGTGCATCATCCGCGGGCTCGGTCTTGAGCATCGTCAGCGAGCCTTCGATCATGCCGGTTTCCTTCATCACATCCTGATCGCCCTTCATTCCGAAAATCCAGAAACCGGCATCAGGACTGCCTGCGGTCAGGTCGAGAACGGTACCGGCGGCGAATGCCGGCATGGCGATGGCAAGCATTTCCGTAAAGCTGCCGTCCGTTGACTGCGTACGCAGAATCATGACACTGCCCGGACCCGAGCTGAGTTTCATCATGCCTTTGACGCTGTACTCCGCCTGCTCATCGCCTTCCGTCAGACGGGCGTTTTCGACGATGTAGCCCATATCGGCGCTGATGATTTCGGAGGATACTCCTGCGGTGACATTTCCGCTCTGCTCTTCATTCGTTTTCTGCTCCTGTTTCCCGCAACCAGCGGCAAGGAGAAGGAGGGCAATAATCAGCATGTGTCGCATGGTGTGACCTTTCAATTGAATCCGGTGTTGTTTCTATCGTATGGCAACAACATGCCCATGCCGCATTTCAGATGCAACATGCAGGCAGTGTCGGAGTCATGTTGTCAGCGCTCGAGAATCAGCTGACCGTTATTGTAAATACCCAGTGCCTTGCCCGTGAGCGTCCTTCCGTTGTAAGGACTGTTGCGGGATTTCGACTTGAAGGTATTGACGTCAACGGTCCACTGCCTGGCGATATCCAGGAAGCTCAGGTTTGCTTTTGCGCCTGCCTCGATGCGGATTTCAGGGAGTCCGAGTATGCGTCGGGGATTCGTTGACAGCTTTTCAATGAGCTGCGGCAGTGTCAGCCAGTTTTCGAGCAGCAGCTCGGTGATCGAAAGCCCCACCGCTGTTTCCAGTCCGATAATGCCAAAGGGCGCGTATGTGAATTCCACTTCCTTCTCGAATCCCGCATGCGGTGCATGGTCGGTGGCGATGGCGTCTGCCGTGCCGTCCTTGAGCGCTTCCTTCATAGCGATGACATCCTCCATCCGTCGAAGCGGGGGATTCATCTTGACGTTGGTATCGTAGGAGCGCACTTCCTCGTCCGTAAGGGAGAAGTGATGCGGGGCGACTTCGCTCGTGACATTGAGGCCCCTGGCTTTTGCGCCCCGGACCGCCTCGGCCGAGCCGCTCGTGCTCATATGCGCGAGATGGTAGCGTCCGTTGACGTACTCGGTGAACATGATATCGCGCATCACCACCGCGTCCTCAGACAGGCGGGATATCGGCGGCAGACCGAGTTCCGTCGAGACGATGCTCTCATTCATCGCGCCGCCGGTGAACAGGTGAGGATCTTCGGCATGCTGGATGATCGGGACATTGAACATGGAACCGTATTCAAGGGCAGTGCGGAGGATTTTCGTGTTGTACACCGGAGATCCGTCGTCGGAAAAGCCGACAGCGCCGGCCTCACGCAGTTCCACCATCGGCGCGATGGCTTCGCCCTTGCGTCCCTTGGTAATCGCAGCGATGGGATAGACATCCACCGCAAGTCCCCTGGCCTTGTCATAGATGAAACTCACAACCGACGCCGTATCGATCACGGGATCGGTATTGGGCATGCACGCTGCAGCCGTGAATCCACCTGCGGCGGCGGACGCTGCTCCGCTGCGAATGTCCTCCTTGTGTTCAAAACCGGGCTCGCGAAAGTGCACGTGCATATCGCAGAGACCGGGAACGACATGGGCGCCGCCGAGATCGATTTCCTCGGCACCGCTGGCGGAGATGTTTTCGCCGATATTCTCGATGTGCTCGTCTATGACATGCACATCCTTGACTGCATCGAGTCCGGTGACGGGATCGACGATATGGGCGTTTTTGAAGACAAACGATGCCATGTATTACTCCGCTCTGGTTCCAATGAGATAGAGGACTGCCATTCGAATGGCCACACCGTTGGTGACCTGGGGAAGGATAACGGAATATGGCCCATCGGCCACTTCCGATTCAATTTCGACACCGCGGTTGATGGGACCGGGGTGCAGGACGGTGATTTCACGTCCCAGCTTGTCGAGCCGGCGGCGTGTGACGCCGAAGGCGTTGTGGTATTCGCGCAGCGAGGGGAAGTCCGCACCCGCGTCGCGTTCGAGCTGGATACGCAGGACGTTGATGACGTCGCTGAAATCGAGAGCGGCGTCAACGTCGGAAAAGACGCGCACGCCAAGCTGCTCGAGGTCGTACGGGATCATGCTCGGGGGACCGCAGACGGCGACGTTGGCGCCCATGCTCAGCAGTCCATAGATATTCGAGCGCGCCACACGGGAATGCGCGATGTCACCGATGATGGAGACATTGAGTCCTTCCAGCGTCCCGTGCTTCTGGCGGATAGTACACATGTCGAGCAGGGCCTGTGTCGGATGTTCGTGTGCGCCGTCTCCCGCGTTGATGAACTTGCTCGTGCAGCGTTCGCTGAGGAAATGTCCGGCGCCCGCGGCACTGTGCCGCATGACGACGATGTCAACTTTCATGGCCTCGATGTTCCTGGCGGTGTCGAGCAGCGTTTCTCCTTTTTTTACACTGCTGCTGGCCGCCGCGAAGTTTACGACATCGGCCGAAAGCCGTCGTTCGGCGAGTTCAAAGGAAATACGCGTGCGTGTACTGTTCTCAAAGAACAGGTTCACCACCGTTTTTCCCTGCAGGGTGGGCACTTTCTTGATGGGCCGGTCCAGAATCTCGAGGAAGGAATCCGTACTGTCGAGAATGAGGGTGATGTCTTCCTTCGGGACATTCTGCAGACCGAGCAGATGCTGAATGCTAAGCGATGACATAATGCTCCGGCTTCTGGGGAGTGTATTAATCTTCGATGGATACGAGATCGATCGCGTCGTGGTCATCCACTTCGCGAAGGCGGACATGAATTTCCTGTCCACGGGAGGTCGTGACGTTCTTGCCGATGAAATCGGCACGGATCGGCAGCTCGCGATGGCCACGATCAACGAGCACCACGAGCTGTATGCTGCGTGTGCGACCGATGTCCATCAACGCGTTGAGCGCCGCCCGTACGGTACGGCCGGTGAAGAGCACGTCATCGACCAGGATGACATGCTTGTCGGCGATATCGAAGGTGATTTCGGTGGACTTCACTTCCGGTTGGCGAAGGTGCTGCCGCACGTCGTCACGGTACAATGTGATATCGAGCACGCCGAGATCAGGCATACTGCCTTCGATGTCGCGGATGCGTTCCGCGAGCCGGCGGGCGACGAATTCACCACGTGTACGCACACCGATGATGGCGAGGTCTTCCGTACCCTGGTTGCGCTCGAGGATTTCATGCGCAAGCCTGGAAAGCATGCGGTCGAAACCGTGTTCGTCGATGATGTTCTGTAAGATTTTCATGATGTTTCCGTCATTATCGATGGTATCGGGGGAAATGCGAGTAATTGTCTGCGCACGAGATCCAGCGCTGTCTGCGCCGCCCGAAGTTTGGTTCGCATACGATGCTCACCGAAATAAAAGTCCTGCGCCACAGTGCCCTCCGGGCTGCTGACCGCAATCCAGACGAGCCCTACCGGTTTTTCCGCGCTGCCGCCTGAGGGACCCGCGACTCCGGTGGTGGCGATACCGATGTCGGTTCCCGCACTGCGGCGAATGCCCTGCGCCATGGCCTCGGCCACTTCCCGGCTGACGGCGCCGTGCGTTTCGATCAGCTCTGCGGGCACGCCGAGCAGCTGCGTTTTGCTTTCGTTGCTGTAGGTGACCACGCCGCGTTCGAAGCAGGTGGAACTGCCGGGAACATTTGTGAGCTTGTCGGCGATGAGTCCGCCGGTGCACGACTCGGCAACAGCCAGTGACTGCCCCCGCTCAACGAGCAGGGCCTCCACCACCTCCTCCAGTGTCTGCGTGCCGCTGCCGAACAGGTATTCTTCCGCCCGGGAGGTGACAAAGTCGCGAACTTCCCGGAGTGCTGCCCCGGCTCCAGTCTCGTCGGCAGCGCGGGCGGTCAGCCGGATGCGGACCCCGAGCGGGGAGGGAAGGAAGGCGACGCGCACATCTCGGTGTCTGGTGTCCACCCCCTTCAGGAGGTCTGCCAGTGAACTTTCGGGTATCCCGGTTGTGAGCAGCGTCACGGAAGCGCGTGCACCCTGTACCGAATCACGCAGGGCAGGGGCAACATGTTGCGCAAACATCGCATGCATTTCGTAAGGCACGCCGGGTGTGACGAAGAAGTGCTTGCCGTTCTTCTGCAGATGGTACCCCGGTGCCGTTCCCTCACTGTTGCGCATCACCCGTGCGGCCTGCGGAACCATGGCCTGGTCGCGGTTGACTGCCGTAAGGGGACGCCGCCGATCAGCGAAGAGCCGTTCGATATCGGTGAGGACATCCGCATTGTGCACGAGTGTGGTATCAAAGAAATCACAGAATGCCGCCCGCGTCACGTCGTCGTGTGTCGGACCGAGTCCCCCGGTCGCAATGACAATATCCATTTCCTCCCATGCCCTGCGGAACGCAGCGAGAAGCACTTCATGATCATCCCCGACGGCCGTGATGCGAGCAACCGTGATTCCGAGGAGATTGAATTGCTCACCCAGCCAGGACGCATTGGTGTTTACGACCTGGCCGATCAACAATTCATCACCGATAGAAAGGATTTCCGCGTTCATCCTGATCATTCAAATTCCGGGAAATATATCGACTATGTCTTGCAAAACCAAAGGGCAACGCCAGCGGACGGCAGCAGACGGTGAAATTCAGCAATACACGATCAGCACCCCTTGAATTATTTGCAAGTTAGCCCACCCCGGCATAAATTTATGGATTGTACGATGACGAAAAAGACGTTCTTTTATACGCTTATCGCAAGGAGGACCTTTTGAAAGAATTCACCCCCGACAAAATCAGGAATGTGGCGCTGATCGGCCACGGAAGCTCCGGAAAAACCATCCTCGCGGATGCGATGCTGCTCACTTCCGGTGCTGCAACCCGTATTGGCAGCATTGAGGACGGCAGTACGGTTTCCGATTATCATTCTGACGAGGTTGATCGACAGATATCCATCAACAGTACGCTGCTTTCGACGGAGTTCATGAACCACAAACTGAACATCATCGATACGCCGGGATACTCCGACTTTATCGGCGATGTGATTTCCAGTCTTCGTGTCGTCGACAGCGCGCTGCTTGTTCTCAAGTCGGTGGAAGGTGTTGAAGTGGGGAGTGAACTGGTCTGGAAGTATGCGGAAGAGAACAACGTGCCGGTTGTGATCGCCGTCAACAAGATGGACAACGAACACGCGGATTTCGATCGCGTGTACGAGGAAGCCAAAGCCCGTTTCGGCACGGATCTCGTCATCGCACAGTTCCCCGTCAACAAGGGGCCCGGTTTCAACACGTGCATCGACGTCGTGCGCAAGAAGCAGATGACGTTCAGCACCGACGGTTCAGGCAAGTACACCGAGAGTGAGGTTCCCGCCGAATTCCAGGAACGTATTGAAGCCGAGCATCAGGCCATGCTCGAGAAGGTCGCCGAATCCTCAGAGGAACTGCTCAACGCATTCTTCGAGAACGGCACACTGTCAGAGGAAGAACTGGCGCAGGGCTTCAAGGCAGCAATTCGTGATCGCAAGCTCTTCCCGATCTTCTGCATGGCCGGTGAGCAGAACATCGGCGTGGGACGCATGATGGAATTCATCATCAACTACGGTCCCGATCCGATCAGTGGCAGGACCTTCAACGTTCTCAAGGCCGGCACCGACGAAGCCATGGAGCTGAAGCCGGATGTCGCGGGCAAGGACGTTGCAGCCTTTATTTTCAAGACCATCTCCGAACCGCATGTCGGTGAACTTTCCCTGTTCCGCGTGTACAACGGCACGATCACTGCCGGAATGGACCTGGTCAACCAGAACAGCGGACAGAACGAGCGTCTCAATCAGATGTATGCCCTGCGCGGCAAGGAGCGCATGGAAGTGGGCAAGGTGTGCGTTGGCGACATCGCAGCTGTCGTCAAGCTCAAAGACACGCACACCAACAACACGCTGGCCACCAAGGGCAGCGATACGTTGATTCCGCCCATCAAATTCCCTGAGCCGGTCATGACCAGTGCGGTCAAATCCAAGGCAAAGGGCGATGAAGACAAGATCGGTACCGGCCTGCATACCCTGCATGAAGAAGATCCCGCCTTCATGGTGAAAGTGGACACGGAAACCGGTGAGACGGTGGTCATGGGACAGGGTGAAATTCACATCGACATCATGTGCAAGCGTCTCAAGCAGCGCTTCGGTGTCGAAGTGGACCTCAAGCCGCCCCGTATTCCGTATCGCGAGACCGTACGCAAGCATGCCGACGTTTCCTACCGCCACAAAAAGCAGACTGGCGGCGCAGGACAGTATGCGGAAGTGTATATCAAACTCGATCCCCAGCCGCGAGGCGAAGGCTACGAGTTCGTCGATAATATTGTCGGCGGTGTGATCAGCGGACGTTTCATCCCCGCAGTTGACAAGGGCATCCAGGAGCAGATGGCCAGGGGCGTGGTCGCCGGATACAACATGGTCGACCTCAAGATTACGCTTTACGACGGAAGCCAGCACACGGTGGACTCCAACGAAATGGCATTCAAAGTCGCCGCCCAGCAGGCATTTCGCAAGGCAGTCGCGGATGCGAACCCGATGCTGCTCGAACCGATTTACGAAATTACCGTCACCGTGCCCGATGAGTTCATGGGCGACGTGATGGGCGATATTTCCACGCACCGCGGCAAAATCCAGGGCATGGACGCGGAAGGTCCCTTCCAGATCATCCGCGCGAAGGTCCCCCTGGCAGAGCTGTACAACTATGCCACCCGCCTGCGTTCGATCACGCAGGGACGCGGCATTTACCGTCGCGCCTTCTCGCATTACGAGGAAGTGCCGCACGATGTGCAGCAGAAAATCGTCGCCGAAGCGGAAGCCGCAAAGGAAGAGGACAACTAAATGCGTTTGCATTTCGCAGGCATTGTTCTGCTCGTCATTCTTGGATCTGTGCCCCTGCGGGCACAGATCCTCGATGACGGCGGAACGCTGAACCAACCGAGTTTCATCAATCAGGCCGGTTCGTACTACAATTTCTCGTCGAACAGCGGTTGCGATCTCATGGTCAGCGTCTGGGGGTATGTCGGGAATCCGGGTCGATATAAAGTCCCCTGCGAGACCAATCTGCTCGATCTGCTTTCCTATTGCGGGGGACCGCTCTCCCGTGGCGGTGCTGAAGCCTATTTGTTCAAAATCAAGATTGTGCGGAAAGGCGGCGCGGATCGCGAAAATGAAATCGCGGAGGTGTTCGAGATCGATCTCGAGAAATATCTCGAGCTGCGCGACACCCCCACGCAGACCTCGGAATTGTTGCTCTTTCCGGGGGATTTGATTATTGTTGATGGACGTGAAGAAAGCAACGTGGTGCTGCGTGTCGCGCAGATTATCGTTGCCATCGCATCCATCGTCACCTCGACAGTGGCGGTAATCAACCTCACGAAATGAGGTGAGCAGTGAGAGAGAGGAACTGTTCCCCCAATCGCCTGATATGACGGGGCACATACGTGAGGATGTGTCGCTTGACATCCTAACATTCTACGCATCCCGATGACAGCAAGAGACGATTTCAATAAACAGGTGCAGGAATACCTGCGGATAGCCTTTGAAGGCAAGTGGGTCATTCTCGCCATCTTTGTCCTTGTCGTCACTGCAACATGGTTGTACACCATGCAGCAGGACGATATCTACGCGGCGTCCGCGACCGTCCGCCTCAAACCTTCGAAAGACCTTCTGAGCGGCCAGGCCGGCCAGCAGGGGGGGCTTGAGGGACTCGGATGGGGCGGCGAGCGCATTCTCGCCAACGAAATCCACATGATACAGAGCGATGACATCGCACAGCGCGTCGCTCATACACTCTATTCGAGCACCGACGATCTTGCCGCGCTCGCCGATACGCTGCCCATTCTCAAGGCGCGTCAGCGTCCCTCGACGCTTCGGAAAATCGCCCGGTCGATCGGTCTGGAAGATTTTTTCGTTTCCATGGGGATGGCGAAGCTCGATACATCGTCGCGTCTTGCCGACGAAGCGGTCGTTGCCGCTCGTGCCCGCGGTCAGATGAGCGCCGAGCAGGTTCGCGGAGTGGATTTCATTCAGATCGGTGTCCAAAGTACATCACCTGTTGAGGCGGCGACGATCGCGAACCTGTTCGTCGATGCCTATCAGCGGCGGAACCTCGAATCGGCCCGTGAAAATATTACCACGGCGCGCAGTTTTCTCGAGAACCAGCTCGACGACAAGAAGGATTCACTCTCGGAGATCGAGAATAAGGTTCGCGGCTTCCAGCAGCATCAGGGCTTTGTCTCACTTGACGCAGAAACGCAGAATCTCATTGAGCAGCTGAGCACCTTCGAAGCGCAGCGTGAACAGGCGCGCATCGATCTCGAGTCGGTGGAAAAAATCCGCAATGAGCTGAACATGCAGCTGAAAGCCATCGAACCCAATCTTGCAAAGCAGATCAAAGAGGGTGTCGATCCGCAGATGCGCAAGCTCATCGAGAAAAAGACCGAACTCGAAGCTACCATCCAGACAATGGAGTATAACCGCAAGCAGACAATGCGGATCCGGCCCGAGCTCGAACCCTATGCGCGCAAGCAGATCGAGGAGAAGAAGAAACAGCTCGACGAGATTCTCAGCCAGATCGATGCGGCGAGCGCAAACATCACCAGCTCCGACAACATCACCGGTGCTCCGGTGGAGTATGCCCGGCAGCTGCGGCAGAAAATCCTCGAGAAGGATGTGGAAATCGAATCCATCCGCTCACGCATTAATACGCTGACCAAGACCATAGAAGAATACAACGTCGAGTTCGAAGCCATCCCTGCCCAGACCATCGAATTTGCCCGGCTTGAACGCCGCAGGCAGAGTTACGACAAGTTGTACGGCTTGCTGGATGAGAAATACCAGGAGGCCATGATCAACGAGCAGACGACGACGGGAAATGTCGACATCGTCGATCGCGCCAAAGTTCCGGGCCGTCCGGTGAAGCCCAATCGTCCCATGAACATGATTCTCGGGATTCTGGTCGGACTCGGACTCGGTTTCGGTGTGGCTATCCTCCTGCGCTACCTCGACACGACCATCCGCAGTCCGGAAGACGTGGAAAAGCTCGGTATCCCCGTGCTTTCATTCATTCCGACTTTCGGGGCGGAAGACAATCAGCTCGACCGCAACCAGACCCTTGTGACACTGACGGCGCCGCAATCGCCGCCGAGTGAATCCTACCGCACGATGCGGACATCCATCGAAAACTCGCTGCCGAATCATGGGAAATCCATGGCCGTGGTGTTTTCCTCGCCTGCACCGAAGGAGGGAAAATCCACTGCTATCGCAAACCTTGCGGTGAGCGCCGCGAACAGCGGCCGCAAGGTGCTGCTTGTGGACGCCGATCTTCGCCGCCCTGTCCAGCATCAGATTTTCGAGGTTGAACGTGAACCCGGGCTGTCGAACGCACTGATAGGCGAAGTTCCTGTCAACCAGTGCATCAAGAAAACGATGGTGCCCGGGCTGCATATCATTCCCTGCGGCAACATCCCGAGCCATCCCGCCGAACTGCTCGGTTCGGCCAAGATGGAGAAATTCGTCAAACTCGTGCGACAGTATTACGATCTCGTGCTTTTCGATGCGCCTCCGGTCATCGCCATGGCTGACACGCTCGTGCTCGCCAAATACACCGACGGCACCGTCATTATCGTCTCCGCCGACCAGACAAAATCTCTCGGACTCGAAAAAGCGAATGAAATGCTGTCGGCAAACAATGCGAATATCATCGGTGTGGTGGTAAACCGCTTCAACGCCAACAAGGTGTACTACAGCTACTACCGCTACTATTACCAGAACTATTACTACTACTCCACCGACGGCGAACGGAAGTCGAAGCGCGTGAAGAAACGCAAAACGTCGGATGCCGAGAAGCAGGAAACCGCCTGACGGCAGGTTTCCCTGCCTGCGAAATTGTACACCCCCGGACACTGTCCGGGGGTTTTTTATAGCTCCCGTGCATTGGGTTTCAGATGAAAAAGGCCTATTTTTCCTTGCTCATGCCGGGGTAACCCGCCTGGACAGTAAACCCAACCATAACACATGCATAACGTACAATGATCCGAGACAGCTATATCAAGACGGTCATTGAGCCATTCAAGATCAAGACCGTGGAACCCATCAAGTTCACCACCGCTGAAGAGCGCACCCGCTACCTGGAGGAAGCCGGATTGAACCCCTTCCTCATCGACGCGGAGAACGTGCTGATTGACCTGCTGACCGACAGTGGCACGTCCGCCATGAGTTCGAAGCAGTGGGCAGGCATGCTTGACGGAGACGAATCCTATGCCGGTTCACGCAGCTTCTTCCGCATGCGCGACATGGTGCAGAAGATCACCGGGATGAAACACATCATTCCGACGCATCAGGGACGCGCCTCCGAGAAAATCCTTTTCTCCATCGTGGGTGGAGAGGACAAAGTAGTTCCGAATAACACGCATTTTGATACGACGCGCGCAAACGTTGAATTCTCCGGCGCCAAGGCAATCGACTGCCTCAACGCGGAAGGGAAGAACCCGGAAATCATTGCGGATTTCAAGGGCAACATGGACATCGAAAAGCTCGAGTCCGTCATCAAGGAATATGGCGTTGAACGCATTCCCGTCGTCATGATCACCGTGACGAATAACAGTGGCGGCGGACAGCCGGTGTCGATGGAGAATATCCGTCAGACCCGCGCCGTCTGCGACAAGTACGGCCTGCCGCTGTTCATGGATGCCTGCCGCTTCGCGGAGAACGCGTATTTCATCAAACTCCGCGAGGAAGGATACGCGGACAAGTCACCGCTGGAGATTTCCCAGGAGATGTTCTCCCATGTCGATGGCGTGACCATGTCGGCCAAGAAAGATGCCCTGGTGAACATCGGTGGCTTCCTTGCACTCAATGACGACGAGCTCGCCCTGCAGTGCCGCAACCTGTTGATTGTGACCGAAGGTTTCCCGACGTATGGCGGACTCGCCGGTCGTGACCTTGAGGCGATCGCACAGGGACTCGAAGAAATTCTCGACGAAGATTATCTGCAGTATCGCATCAAGAGTACTGAGTACCTCGGCAAGAAACTGATGGACCTCGGCGTGCCCATCCTTATGCCGCCGGGCGGACATGCCATTTACCTCGATGCGAAACGCTTCTGTCCGCATATTCCGCAGGAACAGTTCCCTGCGCAGGCGATTACCTGTGCACTGTATCTTGACGGCGGACTCCGTGCCGTCGAAATCGGCAGCGTGATGTTCGGACGGACCGAGGATGGCAAATTCGTGGCACCGGATCTGGAACTGGTGCGCCTTGCCATTCCTCGCCGCGTGTACACGCAGAGCCACATTGATTATGTCATCGAGATCGTGAAGCACGTTTACGATCGCCGCGACGAGCTCAAGGGTCTGAAACTGACCTACGAAGCTCCCATGCTGCGCCACTTCACCGCGCGCTTCGCCACGGTTGACTGATACACCCGTTCTCGAGGCCGTCACCGGAAACGCAGTCCGTTGGCGGCCTCATGATTTTTATCCGGAGCAGTGCTGCACGTGAGGAGGATACTGTACGTTCATCACGGGAAGGGTATTGGCGGTGCACCGCTGAGTCTGCTGTATATGATTCGCGGACTCGATCGCACACGCTATACGCCCGTTGTGCTCTGTATCCACGATGGAGAAGCGGCTGAGCTGTTTCGCGACGAAGGGATCGAGACCATCGTCGACACGAAGCTGCACGACTTCAGTCACACAAACGTGCTCTGGTACCCCCTCTGGCAATTCCCCAAAATTCTGCTGCGCCTCCTGCAGTGGCCACTGAGCCGAATGCGTTTCGCGCAGCTGCTCGCGCGTGTGCAGCCCGATCTGATCCATCTCAACACGTCGACGCTCACCGCCTTTGCTCTCGCAGGGAAGAACGCCGGAATCCCTGTAGTCTGGCATATCCGTGAACCCCTGCAGAAGGGCTATACCGGATTGCGGCGGGCTGTCATCCGGAGGATCATCGATCACACAGCGACACGCATCCTTCCCATCTGCCATTATGATGCGGAACAGCTGCTGCCTTCACCCGCAATTCACGTGGTCTACAATTTTATCGACTTTTCGCATTTCGACGCTTCATTGAGCGGAGCCACCGTGCGGGAAGAACTCGGGATCAGTGCCGATGCCTGCGTGGTGCTCATGCTTGGTGGAGTGAATCCCATAAAGGGCACGCGCGAATTCGTTGATGCCGCCGTCACATTGCTCGACACGCAGCAGGATGCATATTTTTTTGTCGCGGGACCGCTGCCTGACGACGGATTCAGAAACAGAATCAATGGGATGCGCGTATACCGGGAAGAAATCAGTTCTCGCATTCCAGAAAAGTACCAGGAGCGGATACGATTTCTCGGTGTTCGCAGCGATGTGCCGCAACTGCTCGCGGCGTCGGACGTTCTCACTTTTCCGTCCACCGTGCCGCACTTTGCACGTCCCGTTATTGAAGCGAGTGCCATGGGACTGCCGGTTGTCGCGTCCGATCTCGGCGGACCACAGGAACTCGTCGTGCACGGCGAAACCGGTTTCCTGACAGCTGCGGGCGACAGCGATGCGCTTGCACAGGCTCTGAGGAAACTGCTGCAGGATGCATCCCTGCGCAGGCGCATGGGTGAAGCCGGCAGGACATTTGCCGCGCAGCATTTCGATGCGAAAAAGAATACTGCACAGGTGCTGCGCATCTATGATGAAATCCTTCACGAGGAAAAAGCGTGATATGACCCCGCAGATTTTGTGCAATTGACCGACTTTAACGTATTTTATGCATTACCATTACCACAGCAGGAGATACAATGCGCTTCGTAACCCCTTTATTGATCGGCCTGTTTGCCTTCATCACCGTGCATGCGCAGCAGATGGAGCAGTCTACCTGGATTGAAGATGATTTTTCCGGGGAAAGCCTGCGTGCAGACTGGAAGCCGGTATCCGGAACCTGGTCCGCTGACGGCGAACGCGTCATGGTCACGGGTGGCGGGGAACAGTTCGCGATGCTGCTCGACAAGTACATCATGTACACGAAATCTTTCGTCATCGAAGCAGTTATCGACAAACTCGGCGGCGGACTGGTTTTCAACGCCGAACATCCCGACGCACTGAAGAGCTGCCACGTCGTTCGCATTGTTGACGGTGGCGTTACGCTGGGGTACATGGATTTTCTCGGCCAGTATTTCGAGACCCGCGCAATTTCGCTGAAGGATTTTACCGCACCTGTCACCATGCGTATCTACGTTGACCAGAAGAATCGTAATTACTCGGTGCTTCTCGGTGACCGCAACGTGGCGCTTGAGGAGCTGCGCTTCAATTCCGGTTACGCCGGCCTTTACTCCGGCAGCAATCGCGTGACCTTCGACTCGTTCCGCGTTTCCGGTCCCGGTACCATGGATACACCGGCATTTTTCATGAAGTCGAATCAGCGCCAGCTCAACGATCTTGCGTACATGTGCATCAAGGATGACGGGTTCCTCATTGTCAACCCTGTCGTTGGTATCGTTCAGCGCATCACCAGCGTCGGCACGTATGTCAGCGAAATCAGCATCGAGGAAAAAACGCAACTCCGCGGCGTCGCGGCCGGCGATGGAGTCTCCTACGTAGTCGACGCCGAATCCAACGCCCTTCGCGCGTTTGACACGGATAACCGCGTACAGAAAGTCGTGACTTCCGATCTCAGCGATCCACGTGATGTGGCGATTGATGACAATAACGTGTATGTACTCGACAAGAGCGGTATCGCGGTGTTTGACAAGAAATTGAATCTCATCGAGCGCAAGGCAGGCGGGCTGTTCCGCGATCCGCGTGGAATCGCGGTGCACGGCGACAAGGTCTATGTTGCAGACTTCGGCAACGGCCAGGTGCAGGTGCTCGACAAGTCTGACATGTCCGTCGACCAGGTGATCAAGGAAGATCTCATGAATCCCTGGGGTGTCGGCATTGATTCCAAAAACGGAGACATCTACGTCGCCGATCCCGGTGCCGTAGCAGTGCTGCACTACAGCGAGGACGGAGAATTCATCGAACGTATCGACCCGATTACCATTCGCGGATTCGTTTCCCCGCGCGACGTTCTCGTGCGCGATGACATGGTATATGTGGCCGATTTCGACCGCATCCTGGGCTTCAAAAAAGGTGTGCTCACCATTCGTCCCAGCCTGCGCATAGAGTAATACGATGAAGGACACAGCGTCAGTACTGGAACTCCCCTACGGCTCCGGTGTCCAGCGCGCTGAAGTCCCGCACTCCTGGAAACTTCGAACGCTCAGCAGCGTCCCCCATGCAAAGGGACGCGCTGAGCGTTCGATCGTTATGGATACGCTGGACGCCCCCATCAATGCGCCCGCACTCGAAGATTTTGTGCGTCCCGGAGAACGCGTCCTCATCCTCGTCTCAGACAAAACACGCCGCTGCAGAACCGATCTGTTCCTTCCGATACTGCTGGAACGTCTCGCCCTCTCGGGTGTGAAAGACGACGACATCACCATCCTGTTCGCCACGGGCACGCATCCCGCGCAGTCGGAGGAGGAACAGCGCGCAATTCTCGGAGACGAGGTATATCGTCGCTACACCATTCGTGAGCACGACGCACGCGATATCTCTGCATGCGTGCATGTCGGAACAACCGCAGCCGGTACGGACATTCACATCAATCGTCTTGTCGCGGAGGCAGATCGCGTAATCGCGACCGGGACCATCGTGCATCACTATTTCGCGGGCTTTGGCGGCGGGGCGAAGCTCTTTGTGCCCGGGGTGGCCTCTTACGAGACTGCAGTTGCCAATCACCGGCGAACGATTACAGCCGAGGGAAGCTTCCATCCGGGCTGCGCTGATGGCCGCATCGAGGGAAACCCGGTTATCACCGATATTCTCGATGCCTTTCGTTTCATGCCACCGACCTGGTACTTCGCGGCATTGCTCGACGAGCAGGGCAGTATCGCGGATGCTGTGTGCGGTGACCTGTTGTCCGCCCATGACGAAGGCTGCCGCCGCGTCGAAGCGCAGTACGGAGTTCCGCTCGATTCGCGGGCCGATCTTGTCATCGTCAGCACCGGTGGATTTCCAAAGGACATCAATTTCATTCAGTCACATAAGTCTCTGCATCACGCGTCATATGCCACGCGCAAAGGTGGGCATATCGTATTCCTTGCGGAATGCCGTGAAGGCATTGGGAATGAAGCGCTGCTGCCGTGGTTCGACATTCCGGCCGGCGAACAGCTGCGCAATGCGCTGCTTGAGCGCTATGCCATGAATGCGCATACCGCCCTCGCAATGCGGGAAAAAGCTTGGCGCTTTGGAATCCGGATGCTGACTGCGATGGATGGTTTGATCGTCAGGCGACTCGGTATGCAACCCGTAAACAGCCTGCAGCAGGCTATCGACGTGCTGAAAGAGGAACTGCCCGACGACGCCGATGTCCTGATTCTCCCCAACGGATCACTTGTTGTTCCGAGGCCGGTGAACGCATGAGTGCCGATACCACTTTCAATTTCTCGGGACATCTGTTCCTCGCCGTCGGTTGGGTGGCCTGGTGTGTGATCCACAGTCTGCTGATTTCCTGCACGCTGAAGCGCAAGCTGCATCACTGGCTCGGGGCGAGGTACGCATACTTTCGTCTGTTCTATGTGCTGCTGAGCGTTGTGACACTGCTGCCTCTGCTGTGGCTGCAGTGGACGCTCGAGTCGCCGATGCTATTTGTGTGGAGCTTCCCCGCATCGATCGTGCGGTGGGTTGGACTCGGGCTGGCGCTGATGATCCTTTATCTCGGTGCCCGGCAATACGATCAACCCTTCTTCTTCGGCATCAGGCAGATACAGCAGCATCTCAACGGGGAAAAAGCCGAATTCTCGGATTTCACGGCGCGTGGGATTCTTGCGCGCATGCGGCATCCGTATTACAGCGGCGGTATCCTATTCCTGCTGTTCTGGGGAAACTTCTCCGTTGCCTACGCGATCACCGCCGGCATCGGTATCGCATATCTCATTATCGGGGCGTTCATTGAGGAAAGGAAACTGATACTCGAATTTGGGGACGCTTACCGGGAGTATCAGCGCGACGTCCCGATGTTCATTCCCCGCCTTCGAATACGGCGATAAGCAGATTTCCATGTCATCCCGCCGGGTTGTCCTCTGCGAAATATGCAGTTTCTGCATATTCTTTCCGTCGCATTATGCAGTTTCTGCATAATCCGTCAGCCGAAAATATGCAGTTTCTGCATATTTCAGCTTCTGCGCATGCGCGCCATGAAAAAACCGTCAGAGTCAAGCACGGAAGGAGGCAGGGTCAGCATACCGTGATCTTCAGGGAACAGGGGCAGGTCGACGTTCTGTTTGCGAAATGCGGGGGAAATGTTTTCGAGAGAAAAGTCACTGTGCGTGGAAAGGAATGCGCGGACGATATGCGCGTTTTCTTCGGGCAGCAGTGAGCAGGTGGCATACAGCAGGATGCCGCCACTGCGTACATACACCGCATTACGCGAGAGGATACCGCTCTGTCGCGATGCGAGACGGTGGACGGTGCGTTCCTGCAGTCGCCATTTGAGGGCGGGATTGCGCCGCACGGTTCCGAAGCCGGAGCAAGGAGCGTCGACAAGCACGCAGTCAAATGATCCGGGATCAGGTTTGTGTTCATCGGGGTTCTGGGGATCACCGAATGGTGTAACGGCCAGCAGCTCGATGTTCGTCAGCGCCAGGCGCTTGGCTCGCTGTCGCAGTCCACGCAGCTTGTTGCGCTCGATGTCGCTGGCGAGTAGCCGGCCGCTTCCTCCGAGCTGATCACACAGGTGGATGCTTTTTCCACCACCACCCGCACAGGCGTCATACACCGTATCGCCTTCCGAGACCGCGCATGCATGACCGATGAGCTGACTGCCTGCATCCTGCACTTCAAAGCGTCCCTCGCGGTACAGCTCGGATTCGGTGAGGGGCAACCTCTCCTGTACGACGATGGCAGCGGGCAGCAGACTGTGAGGCAGCGCGGGAACGTTCTGCTCCGCCAATAGCTGCAGGAGTTCTTCCCGCGAGTTCCGCATGAGGTTGACGCGCAGCGTCAGGGGTGGCGCTTCACAGAGCGTCTGTCCGAGATCATGAATTTCCTGTGCCGCCATTCCCTCCGTGGTGAGCGTGTCGTACGTCCAGTCCTGCAGTGCAGCGTGCACTGCGGGAACAGTGACAGCATCCAGCGTCGCCGAGAGCGTATCGACGGATACCACTTTCCCACTGCTGTAATGTGCGATGATTGTCTGCGCCGTGGATGACATTTCGTCCTTTGTCCAGGGACTGACACGAAGTTCAAACGGGAGAGGGAATCCGGGGCGCTGTTCCAGGGCCAGCAGAAGGGCGGTTGCTGTCACCGCCTCCGCCATGTCTCTGTCGATGCGATGATCCACATCCCCGGCATCCCCGGTAAGGGCAGCGCACGAGGGACGCCAGCAGCGCAGGGCGTGATGCGCCAGCGAGGATATGCGTCCCTTGTCCTCGGAGCTGAAACGTTTGCGTGCGTGGAGGAATTCGGAAGTAAGCGCCCGCGGCGCCTGAGGAGATTTCAGGAGCAGGCGCGCAAGTTCACCAGACTGTTCGAGCAGTGCGCGAAACCGGTCGGTCCCGTGCGCATCGGCTGAGCTTTCATCCTGTATCACTGTCCTTTCCCTGCATGAGAAAAACCGAGTTTTGTGCGCAATTCATCCGGTAGAGACGGCAATGCGTGCCGGGGAATGAGGAAGGTCGAGAGATTTGTGAGATCACGGAAAATGCGATGGCTTTCAGCAGTGGATTTCAGGTAGTGATAGCCCGAGCTCCCTCCGGTACCGATTTTTGTCCCGATCATCCTGTGCACCATGAGGGCATGCCTGTATCGCCAGGTTGTCATGAGTTCATCGACATCCACGAGCGTGGCCAGCAGGCGATAGGGCTGTGTCAGTATGGGCTCATCGCGATAGAGGCTGATGAACAGCGCAGCGAGCGTTGCACGATGTCTCATACGCCGTTCCCCTTCATCACGCAGCGAATCGTGTCGCGTCTGATCAAAAATCGCTTCGAAGTGTTCCACCGTCCCATTCTGCTCTTCGAGCTGGGCGGCTTTTTCCTCCTCGGTGAGCGTCGGATTGCCCTCGATGACCGCGCGATCGCGTGCCAGCATGTCCTGCACCGCACTGCGGTATTCATCCCAGAAACGGTACGACCCCGTTTCGAGGAAAGGCGTACGCTCGAGCCAGTTCTCCAGCGTGTTGAACAGCGACGGCTGCTGTTCCGCCGCAATCAGTTCTTCCCGGTGTGCCGCGGAGACCCGGCTGTGATACGCTGCCTGGTTGTAGCGCAGCCGTTTGTCCGACTGCAGGCCGAGCCGGATTTCCAGCATGCGGAACTGTATGCTCTGGAAACCGGAAGCGGGAAAAAGAAAATCCCTGAAATCCAGGAAATCCAGCGGCGTCATGGTTTCCAGGATGCGAAGCTGATCGATGAGTACTTTCTGAATCTCGATCACGCGTTCGAGCCGCGCGACACAGATGCCGATGTTTTTTTCATCCACATGATCGGCGGAGAGGAGGGTGATGACGGAATCGACCTCGAACAGAATCTGCTTGAACCACAGTTCGTATGCCTGATGGACGATGATAAAGAGCATTTCATCATGTGCCGGCTGGCCGTACTCTTCGCTCTTCCGATCCTGCGCATTGAGCAATGCATCGAGCTGAAGATAGTCTGTATAGTAAAGCGGGGGATAAGGTTTATCCATGTTGGTTCTCTCCTTGTGTCAGTACAGTCCGGCCGCTTCTTCGGCGTAGGGACGGAGCTTTGCCTCGATCAGGGATCCGGCGCGTGTGAAATCGACTCCTTCAGGGTCGTGGACGCCGCGGGTGATCTCTTCGAGGATTTCCTGCTGCATGCGTCCCCGTTCCCGCGCAACGGCGTATGGTGTGCGGTGAAAGGTCACCATGCTGTAGAGCGGGATGAAGTACTCGGGGAAACGCGCTTCCAGGGCGAGGCCGACCTTCTTCATGAGCAGGAAGCGGTCATCGGCGACGCGGTCACGCATCTCGATGAAGTTTTCGATGGCGAGATCCGCAATGGCATCCGCATTGGCTTTCCGCCGTTCCTGGTAAGCCCTGAATACCCGCTCCCACTGCAGTCCGAATTCTTCAATGCAGGTATTGAGTACCGTACAGTCTTCGAATGCGCAATTCATTCCCTGTCCATAGAATGGAACGATGGCATGTGCGGCATCACCGAGCAGCGCCGCCTTTCCACCGACATGCCAGGGGTAGCTGCGGACGGTGCCGAGCGCGCCCGTGGGATTGCTGAAGAAATCCTCCTCCAGCGTGGGCATGAGTGCGAGCGCGTCAGGGAACTCCTTCTGGAAAAAACTGCGCAGCGCTTCCGGCGTCTGCAGGGAGGAAAAGCCGGGCTCACCTTCTGTCTGAAGGAAGAGCGTGCAGGTGAAGCTGCCATCAAGATTTGGCAATGCGATGAGCATGAATGCGCGCCGTGGCCAGATGTGCAGGGCATGCTTTTCAATGCGGTGACTGCCGTCATCATGCGGCGGAATATGCAGCTCTTTGTAGCTGTGCGCGAGATACTCTGTGCTGGCGCTGAACGCCTCGAGCGCCTCCATGCTGTGACGGACGGGGGAACCGGCGCCGTCGCAGGCGATGACGGTTTGCGGCTGAAGGGTGTACTGTCCGCCGCCGCGTTCATCGGTGAACTGTACGCGACCGGTGCTGAAGTCCATCCCTTCGCATCGCTGCTGGAAGGAGAGCGATACATGCGCATGCTTTTCGGCGAGCGTCATCAGTCGTTTGTTGAGTTCACCGCGTGAGACGGAGTAGATGACCTCGCTCTCGTCCTTGCCGTAAGGCTGAAACGTCAGGCTGCCGTCCACGGCATGCATCATGCGGCCGCGCATGGGGATGGCCAGCTGCATGATTTCATCCGCAAGCCCCACCTCCTGCAGCGCATGTATGCCGCGGGTGGACAATGCGAGGTTGATGGACCGCCCGGCGCTGATATCTTCACGGCGCATATCCGGCCGGCGCTCGCGCATGTCGACGTGCAGACCCCGCTTCGCGAGATAGACGGATAACAGGCTGCCGGCGAGTCCTGCACCGGCAATGAGAATATGCTGTCGTTCTTCAGTCATGGATGCTCTTGATTCAGGGACGAGTGAAAAAGTCGTGGAAGAGAGAGACGAAACGTGCGACGTCTTCGAAACTGTTATACAGTGGTACCGGCGCGATGCGTATCACATCAGGTTCCCGCCAGTCGCAGATGACATCGTTGGCAGCAAGATGATCAAAAAGTGCGCGTCCGTTCTCACGAATCCGCAGGGAAAGCTGACAGCCGCGCGCGTCTGCATCCTCAGGAGTGATGATGCTCCACTGTGGATGCTGGCGCTGCTGAAGAAGGTAGGAGCAGTAGCCGGTCAGCGCTACGCTCTTCTCGCGCAGCGACGCCATACCCGCTTCCGCGAACATGGCAGTGGAAGCCCGGAGTGCGGCAAGTGGAAGGATGGAGGGATTACTGAGCTGCCAGCCTTCGGCCCCGGTGATGGGCGTAAACGTACCTGGCATCTTGAAGCGGCTCGCCTTGTCATGTCCCCACCATCCGGCAAAACGGGGCAGTGACGCATCCTTCGCATGCCTGGCATGCACGAAGCAGCCTGCGGTACTGCCGGGACCTGCATTCAGGTATTTGTAGGAACACCAGGCGGCGAAATCCACACCCCAGTCGTGCAGATGAAGCGGGACATTCCCAGCAGCATGTGCAAGATCCACACCGACAGTAATCCCCGCAGCATGCGCCTGGTCGGTGATTGCGGCGATGTCGAATAACTGTCCGTTATAGTAGTTGACTCCGCCGAGCAGGAGCAGAGCCGCGGAGTCACGGTTGGCTTCGATCGTCGCATGTATCGCATCGGCTTCAAATACTCCCGCATTGTTCATCGGAATTTCAACGATGGCATCCCCGGGATCGTAGCCGTGAAATGCGGCCTGCGATGCCACGGCGTACTGATCGCTGGGGAAAGCCTTTTCTTCGATGATAATGCGGTAGCGCTGAGATGTGGGACGATAGAACGAGACCATCATGAGGTGCAGGTTCACGCTGAGCGTGTTCATCACCACGACTTCTTCCGGCTGGGCGCCGACGATGGCTGCCGTCTGCTCTGTCAGCAGTTCGTGATACTGCATCCAGGGATGGCGCGCCCTGAAGTGTCCCTCAACACCGTAGGTCGCCCAATCTTTGAGTTCGGCATCGATGTAAGCACGTGTTTCCCGTGGCTGCAATCCCAGGGAATTCCCGCAGAGATACACCGAAGGCCTTCCGCTCTCACCTTGCGGAATATGGAAACGGGGACGGAAATCCCGCAGCGGGTCCTCCGTATCGGCACGTGTGACGAAATCTGGTTCTGAAAAACGAGAGTGGTCAGGCTGCATGGTTTTCGATTGCTTGAATGGGGAAAAGGACAGGACGGCTTGGGGCGGCGTCTGATACAAACGGCGCGATCTGCAGGTCAAGCATGTATTTGCCGTCCTTCACCGTATCGGGTACGAAGATCATTTCCGTGATACTGCGCCTTGAAGGCGAGGCAGGATCCACTTCGTGGCTGCCCTGTGGGACATCCCAGAAGAGATGATGAGCACTGAGTCTGCCTTCATCCATCGCACGATCGAGCGAGGGAATGTCTACCAGCAGGTGCTCTATCCCGAAGGCGTTGAGCGTGTGCACCGCCTCGATACTGAGGAATGGCGGTGGCTTTTCCGTGTAACGCCTGCTGCATTTCGATGCGTCATTTGGCAGTGTACGTATCACCAGCGCTTCCAGAAAATGTGGATCGGCATGTGCCAGTGCACTGCGCAGCGCATGTGCGGTGATGATGAAATCATCTTCTTCTTTGAGCAGGAAATATGAATCGCTGCTGAACAGCGCCTGTTCGGGTGTGACCGAGATCAATGTGGCGGGGAGGAGTCCGGGGGGCACCAGCTCTTCTACGGAAAGCCGTGCATCGGAAATGTGTCCCACACATTCGGTATGTGTACCATTGCAATGCGGCGTGAGCTGCACGGTCTCGAAATTACAGCCGCCCCCGCGGCGGGTATCACCAATGAATCCACCGTCTTCGTACGCCCGTGATGTCGCGTGCGGAACATCGTAACTGTTGGGCTGAGGTCCGTCGAAGCGCAGCGGGATGCTTATCGGCGTTGCACGATCCATGAAGACGGCGAAGCTCTCGTTTCCAAAATGCACGGTGCATTTCATGCGATGAATCGCTCCTTCTCGATGTTCAGCCAGGTCAGCGCATTTTCCCCGAGCAGCAGGGCTTTGCGTGCGTCGCTGAAATCGCTCATGGACTCAATCAACGCGCCGGGATGATGTTCACCGAGCGGGAAGGGGTAGTCCGATCCGAGTGTAATGCGGTCCTCGCCGACGAGGTCGACGATGTAGCGCAGCATGGCCGGATCGTGCACCAGCGAATCGAGCCAGAAGCGCCCGAGATATTCACGGGGATTGACGGAATTGTCGATGGCGACGAGGTCGGGGCGCACGTTGAAGCCATGCTCAATGCGTCCGATGGTCGCCGGGAAAGATCCGCCGCCATGCGCGAAATTCACACGAAGATCGGGCAGGCGTTCCAGCACACCGCCAAAAATCATGGAGCATATCGCACGAGACGTTTCTGCGGGCATGGAGACCAGCCAGGGCAGCCAGTACCGCTGCAGGGCTTCCTTTCCCATCATGTCCCATGGATGCACGAATACTGCGGCACCAAGATCCGATGCAGCTTCGAAGAACGGGAACAGCTGCTCGTCATTGAGATTCATTCCGTCGATATGTGTGCCGATTTCCACGCCGGCCAGGCCAAGTTCCTTCACCGCACGTTCGAGCTCACGAATGGCCAGGCCGGTATCCTGCAGAGGCACGGTCGCAAGGCCGATAAAACGCCGTGGGTTGTCAGCGACAGTGCTGGCGATGTGATCGTTCAGAATGCGGGACAGTGTGGCTGCATGTTCAGGATTTGCCCAGTAACTGAACATGACCGGCACCGTCGAGAGCACCTGTACGTCGACACCGGTTGCGTCACACTCCCCGATACGTACCGCAGGATCCCAGGAGTTCGGCTGAAAAGTCCGGAAATGCTTGCAGTTCACGATCATATTGGCGGAACCGTCTGCCTGCGCTTCGAACGATGGAAAGCCCGGTGTGCCGAAGCGTTCGTTCAGGTCCGGCCATGACGGAGGAAGAATGTGTGTGTGGACGTCGACTTTGAACATGCGTGTCTGGTATCCGCTTTCTGATGATTAGTTGGGTTTCTCCATGACATGCCCGCATTTCGCGCATGTGCGATGCTCGTCTGAGGTAAAAAATCGTTCCATGATGGGCGGCAGCTGCGTGACAATATTCTCGAGCGGGAAATACTCTTCGTACAACTTGTCGCCGCACTGTTCGCAGAACCACATGAAGCCGTCCTGCTCACCGGGCAGACGCTTGCGTTCGATGACGAGTCCGACCGTGTTTGCGGGACGCTGAGGGGAGTGTGGCACACGTGCGGGCAGCAGGAAAATATCGCCTTCCCTGATCGTGACATCCCGCGGTGTGCCGTCGTCCATGACTTTCAGCGTGATGTCGCCTTCGATCTGGTAGAAAAATTCCTCGCCCTCATTGTAATGGTAGTCTTTACGGGCGTTCGGTCCGCCGACGACCATGACGATGAATTCCGCGTTTTCAAAAACCTGCTGATTCCCGACAGGCGGTTTCAGCAGATGCCTGTGTTCGTCTATCCATTCCCTGAAATTGAATCCTTGCGTTGTATACATGTCCTGTCCTTTCTCAGATGGTCGCAATGCATTTGAGTTCGATGGCAATAGGGGTGGGCAGTGCGTTGATTTCCACTGTCGTTCTGCAGGGCCGGTTGTCCGCGAAATACTCGGCATACACCCGATTGTACGTACTGAAATCGTCCTTCATGTTCGTGAGAAAGACGGTGACATCGACGAGCCTGTCCCAGCCTGACCCTGCATCCTCGAGAATAGCGCGCACATTCTTGAACACCGAATGACACTGCGCCTCGATATCGTAAGAGACGATGTTTCCTTCACCGTCGAGCTGAACGCCGGGGATGATTTTGCTGCCGCGCTCGCGGGGTCCCACGCCGGAAAGAAAAAGCAGGTTGCCGACGCGGCGGGCATGAGGATACATGCCAACCGGTTCCGGCGCCTTCCCCGAGTCAATGATTTCCCGCGATTCGATTCCGTTCGCTGTTTCGTTGGTCTTGGTTGTATCGCTCATAATATCCTGTCAGAGTTTTACGCAGATATTTTTTGCTTCGGTGAAAAAATGCAGCGCGTCCCAGCCGCCTTCGCGCCCGACACCGGATTGCTTCATGCCGCCGAACGGTGTGCGCAGATCCCGGAGCATCCAGCAGTTGATCCAGACGATACCGGTCTGCAGTGCGGCGGCCACACGATGCGCGCGGGTGAGGTCCTGCGTCCACAGCGATGCGGCGAGTCCGTAAGGAGTACTGTTCGCCTGGGCAATTACTTCCTCCTCAGTGTCGAAGGGAAGCAATGTCGCGACAGGCCCGAAAATCTCTTCCTGATTCGTTCTGCAGCTGAATGGCAGTCCCTCAATCACCGTGGGAGAAATGAACCAGCCGTTTTCACACCGTCCTTCAGGTATGACGCGCGCACCACCACAGAGGACGCTGCCTCCTTCCTCACGTGCAAGGGAGACATAACTGAGCACTTTCTCCATGTGTGCTTCGGAGACCACCGCGCCCTGATCCGTCGCTCCGTTGAGCGGGTCGCCCACCTGCAGCTGTTGCACACGCGCCACAAACGTATCGCGAAATCTGTCGTAGAGCGGCCGCTCGATGAAAATGCGTGAACCGCAGAGGCAGATCTCTCCCTGGTTGGAGAATGCGCTGCGCAGCACGGTTTCTATCGTCTGATCGAAATCACAGTCTGCAAAAATCACCGTGGGATTTTTCCCGCCCAGTTCGAGCGATAGTTTTTTGAACATCGGCGCGGCGGTGCGCGCAATGGCTTCACCGGTCGCCGTTCCACCTGTGAAGGAAATGGCCGGGATATCAGGGTGCTCCGTAATGGCGGCCCCCACTTCCGATCCCCGTCCATGCACGATGTTGAGCACCCCGGGAGGGAGCCCGGCATCCATGCAGATCTGTGAGAGCCGGAACGCCGTCATCGGCGTGATTTCACTCGGTTTCGCGACGACGGTATTGCCCGCTGCGAGCGCGGGAGTGATTTTCCACGTAAAAAGGTACAGCGGGAGATTCCACGGCGATATACAGCCTGCGACCCCGAGCGGCTGACGAAGCGTGTAGTTTATCGCTTCTCCGTCGGTGATATGCGCATCGGTGGAACTGTGCAGAATCGCCGTGGCAAAAAAACGAAAATTCTGCGCTGCTCTCGGGATGTCGACCGACCGGGCGAGATGCAGCGGCTTCCCGTTGTCGCGGGATTCCGCGGCAGCAAGATCATCGAGGCGTTCCTCGATCAGTTCGGCGATGCGCAGCATGTAAGCCGATCGTCGCTGAGCGGGCAGGGCGGACCAGGCAGGAAAGGCCTCTTTCGCAGCCTGTACCGCATCGTCAACGTCCGCCGGAACCGAATCCGGAATGCGCGCATAGACCTCTCCGGTCGCGGGTTCAAAATTGGGCATCCAGGCGCCGCTGAGTGAATCACGCAGCTCACCCTGTATGTAATTGCGGATGTGTTCCATAAATCAACCTCCCCGCCTGACAGCAATCGTGTCACACGCTGCTGCACGCGGGCGTAAATGTCTCGTGGGTTTCCAAAAGAATAAAATACACCCGGCCGGGGAAATCACAAATGCAGGGGGTTGCTCGTTCCGCAAGCGGAACTCGCGCTTGAGCTCGGCTGCGCCTCGCGCTTGAGCTCGGCTGCGCCTCGCGCTTGAGCTCGGCTTCGCCTCGCGCTTGTGCTCGGCTGCGCCTCGCGCTTGAGCTCAGCTTCGCTTCGCGCGGGAGCTCGGCTGCGCCTCGCGCGGGAGCTCAGCTGCGCCTCGCGCGGGGGGAGTCAGCTGATGAAGCGGATGGTGAGGGGGTAGCGGTAGCGTTCTCCGCGGTAACTGCGGACCGCCGCGATGATGACGAGTATGAGGACGCCGAACGCGATGACAATCAGTCCGACGCCGATAGCGATGAGGGCGCCGAGAACGCTCGATTCGTTGTCGCCCGCGGCGAATGAGAGCAGCAAAACGACGCCGACGATGGTAAGGATAATCGTGTAGATGCTCATGCTGATCTGGAAGTTCAGCGATTCCTTCCCCTGGTCGTCCACGAGGGGATACTGATCCCGCTTGATCAGCCAGACGATGAGAGGACCGAAGATATGGCCGAAGGGGATGATGCCGGCTGAAAAGACGGCAAGGTGCGCAAGCATGGCCCACGCCCGCTCGTCGTGCCTGCGGCGGTATTCGTCATGCGCTTTCTGCTCGGCGGACATTGCCTCCGGGGTGGGATCGGAAGCGGGGTCGTTCTGCTGCGTCGTTGTTGCATCCATGTCTTCATTCTCCTTGCTGCTGGATGGTGCTTCGCTGCTGTCCAGTTCCTTGCTGCTGGATGGTGCTTCATTGCTGTCCGGTTCCTTGCTGCCGGACTGCTGTCACTCCATCAATCCGTCTCCAAATTCTTCAATCCAGCTCTGCACGATGGCTTCGAACGGTGCGCGAAGCGGAGAGCCGGCCTGTTCAGGTTCATCGAGCAGACGTGTGGAGCCATGGTAGAGGAATTCGTGCATTCCCGCCGTATTGGCCCAGTAATACAGTCCCCAGCGTTCGAGCGACCAGGCTGGCTGATAGGGATTGAGTTCGTAGTCGATATAATACAAACGACCGCTGCGTATGACAAAATTGGTAGGAAAGTAGTCGATGTTCAGTCGCTCCTGACGGCAGAGGGCACTGAATTCAAAGAGCTGGCGAAGAATATCGGTGGAAGGAAGCGCTTCCGCCACCATCTCCGCCGCGGTCATGCCAGGAATGAACTCCTTGATCAGGTAGCCATGCCTGTGATCGGTATTGAGCAGATCGGGGACGGGAAGACCGATTTCTTTCAACCGGTGATAATCGCGTTCCTCAAGGGCTGTTTTCGCGTCGTCGAAGCGGTAGAAATCGCATGTCTCATCGTGCATGCACTTGAATACGACTTCTTTGCGCTCGTGTACGGCGTGGAAGGAGTATCCGGATTTCCCTTTGCCGAGAAACCGGTGAAGGCGCAGCGGTCCCTCGGGCAGCTCAAGGAGCGCCGGATATTCCAATCGCGCGGGACCGCGCTGACGAAGCACGGAAAGAGTGGTCATCATATCGGAGATAATGTTGCGGCAAACTGCGTCGCATTCTCTGACCGGTCCGGCCGTGGATCCGGGCATGCAGCATCATACGGAGCGTTTCGCGGCATGTTTCACTATCTTCGGAAGATGCTACGGGGAACTGGATTCTTTCCTGAAAAATGATATTTTGATATTTCCCACTACAGCTCTATATTTGCTAATGCTCTAAATGGAGGAAGTTTTCCTCCTGCGCCGCATCGTGCGGCACATGCATGTGAAATGAGGATTCTTAAAGAAATAAAGGTCTTACGGAGCAACCCAGTATGAAGTACAACGGCCCCAAGGTCAAGCTTTCCCGCCAGCTCGGCGTCCCCCTTTCCCCCAAGGCATCCAAGTATATGGAGCGCAAGCCGCATCCTCCCGGTGCCCACGGTCTTTCGCGCAATCGCCGTCAGAAGATTTCGGACTACAAAAAGCAGCTTGTTGAGAAGCAGAAGCTGCGCTGGCAGTACAACATCAGCGAAAAGCAGATGCTGAACTACTACAAAAAGGCGACGAACAAAGCAGGGAACACGTCTGACAACCTGGCAGCCATGCTGGAAACACGCCTCGATGCCCTTGTCTACCGTGGCGGTCTCGCGCGCACCATCTTTGCCGCGCGCCAGTATGTCACGCATGGACACATTGAAGTCAACGGCAAGCGCGTGAACATCCCTTCCTATCACGTGAAGGTCAATGATGTTATCACCGTGCGTCAGAAGAGCCGCAAGATCGATATGTTCAATGACGCGGTCAAATCTGCGCGTCCCCCCGAGTATCTCTCGATCTCCAAACCCGAACTCTCCGTGTCGCTGCTCGCCGAACCCGAGCGCGAGAAGATCCCTGTGGTCTGCGAGTTCTCCCTGGTCATCGAATACTACTCCCGCTAGACACAGAATTTTTTCTCTCGGCGAAAACGGGTCCTTCAGGGACCCGTTTTTGCTTCCATCCCCTGCGCCTCATCCCAAGATTCCCGTGCTGCTGTCCGCCGCAGTTTGAACAGCGCGACGACGAAGGCGAAAGCGCTGCTCTCGTCAGATTCCCGGATTTTTACTATACTTCGAGAACCGCGAAGCCGCGCCCACCAATTGAGTCTCGTGTAACAGCAGGTATTTGTGATGAAGCAACGACTACATGGATTGTTCCTGGCGATATTCTCAATCGCCTTTTTGGCGACTGCAGCATATGCGCAGCTCGACAGCAATCATTACCGTCTCATGGCAGCCGGTGAGCCGGAGGATTATCCCGGCCAGGATGTCGTTGTGGCGTACGACAGTACCGATGTCGATGTAATGGACAGCGGACTGAGCCACGTTCGCATGCACCGCCTCGTGAAAATTCTGACCGAGGAGGGGGCGCGCAGTATGCGTCAGGTGACCTATGACTATGATCCGCTATCCGCGGATGTCGAGATCAGGAGCGTGCGCATTTACCGGAAAAGCGGACTGGTGGAAAGTGTACCGATGGACAGGGTAGTGGATTATGCTGCTCCTGCACGGGCGATCTACTGGGGCGCGCGGCAGAAAATGGCTCCTGTCGGCTGGCTGGAAGTCGGCGATGCCGTCGAGATCGTGGCATTCCGCAAGGGCTTTACCTACGCGCTGCTGCAGGACGGGGATGACGAAAGCCGGTTTATCCCGCCGATGAAGGGGCATTTCTACGAGATCGTGGAATTCTGGTCATCGGTACCTGTCGTCGAAAAGGTGTATCGCGTGCTGGTTCCGGAGAACAAGCCCCTGCAGTACGAGGTGTACAACGGTGAGCTTTCCTCCTATGTCCATTTTCATCCGAAAGACAGTCGCCGCGTCACCGTGGAGATGAATCCTTCCGCGGCACAGCATGAAACGCCGCCCGATCAGCTGCATCCGACGGCGGGAATGTACACCAAACCCGGAAAGATTACGTATTGCTGGTACAAGCGGAATATCAAACCGTTCGAGCGGGAGCCGGATATGGTTGCGCCGTCCGACGTCGCAACGAAGCTCCTCATGTCGACGTCGCCTGACTGGTATGCAAAGTCGGTCTGGTTCCATGGCGTAAATGAGGATTTCGGGAGTTTCGAAGTGACCTCGGAGGTGCAGGATAAGACGGATGAACTTCTCGATGGCGTCGATGACGAACTCGAGAAAATTGCGATCCTCAACCACTGGGTGGCCGAAGAAATTCGTTATTCCGGCATCTCGATGGGAGAAGGGGAAGGTTATACGCTGCATCCCGGTGCGATGACATTCAGTGACCGCTGCGGTGTGTGCAAGGACAAAGCCGGTATGCTGGTGACCATGCTTCGCGCTGCGGGATTCGAATCGTATCCTGCGATGACCATGGCAGGTTCGCGTATTGAAAGGATCCCGGCCGACCAGTTCAATCACAGTGTCGCCGTCGTCAAACGCAGCAACGGATCATGGATGTTGCTTGATCCAACATGGATTCCTGGCGTGCGGGAAATGTGGTCCTCCGCCGAACAGCAGCAGCAATTCCTTCTCGGTATCCCCGGTGGCGCCGACATCATGTCCACACCGGTTTCCCCGCCGCAGAATCATTACTGGAAGGCCACGAACAACGCGACGCTGGAGAATGACGGCACGCTGGCGGGAACGGTCGTGATCGAGGCGGAAGGACAGAGTGACGCGCTCATGCGCCGTGCTTTCGCACGATCACATCGCAGTTCCTGGGAGGATGTCTACACGCAACTGCTGGCAAATGCTTATCCCGCGGCGGAACTGCTGCATCAGGAAATGACAGACGTATACGATCTGAGTAAACCCTTCTCCGTCACACTGACCTATCGTATTCCGCACTTCGCCCGTGTGATCGGCAAACAGATGTATTTCACCCCGATGCTTCTGCGCAATCCGTTCGATGACTACAGCAATGCTCCGGAACTGCGTACGAATACCAGTCTCGAGCAGAGGAAATACGGCTTCCGTCAACGCTGTTCGCGCCTGGTGGAACTGCAGGATAATATCACCCTGCCGGGCACAATGACGCCGGTCAAGGTACCGGACGACAATATGATAGAAGGAGCGGTCGCGGGGTTCCGCAGCAACGTGCGTCTGGAAGGAAACATCCTTCGTTCCAGTCTCACACATCGCATGGAGAAGCGGGTGTATGAGGCAGGGGAGTGGCCACTGTTCCGAAGCTGTCTCATGGCGCGTAAGCAACTTTCCGACACCCCCGTCATTCTCAGCAAATAAGGAGGCAGCCATGATCAAGCGTATTGCACTCAGCATTCTGATCCTCGCGGCAGCTTCCTCGGCACTCCGCGCGCAGGATACAACCGACGCCGTGTACGAAAATATTCAGCATGAATACCTGCTTCGTCCCGACGGCTCGACGCTCTACAGTTACAGCAGCAAACTGAAGCTGCTCACCCCGTTCGCCTTCACGCGCGAGTACGGGGAGTCGTTCATCACCTACAATCCCAAATGGCAGACGCTGGACGTAACGCGATCCGAAACCACGATGCGCGACGGCAGCGTCGTGCCATCCCCGGTGAATGCATACAATGAGGTGCTGCCGCGGTCTGCCGCGCACGCGGTTCCTTTCAACCATCTGCGTGAGATGGTGGTGACGCATACCGGACTCGAGGCCGGTGCGGTTGTCGATTTCGCGTACACGCTGGAAAGCAAACCGGGGATGTATCCCGGACTCATGGGACGCGTGGTGTGCGGCAGCAGGAATCATGTGGTGCAGATGAGCATTCGCGTCGTCGTTCCCGAAGGCACCGAACTGCAATGGGGATTCGCCCGCGACGATATCCAGCCCGTGATTACAACGGAAGCGGGAAACACCGTGTATACATGGACACGGAAACATATCCCGCAGTATGAGACGGAAGCCCATCAGTCCGCGCCCCAGAGGGTGCTTCCCGTACTGTACTTCAGCACGAGCAACTATGATGCAATCGCCCTGCATGTGTTCGGACCGGAGGGACCGCGCCCCCTGCCGCCACATGTGCTCGAACTCGGGGAAATGATCAACAGGCAGCATGCGACGCCACTGGCAAGTGCGCTGGCCTTGCGCGACTGGGTTGCAAAGCGCGTTGGACGCTGCAGCGTCCCGCTCGATCTGATCGGGTATCGCGCTCGTCCCGTTGAGGAGATTCTCGAATTCAACGTCGGCTCGGATCTCGACAGGGCTGTGATGCTTGCGCAGCTTTGCCGCAGCATCGGACTCGAAGCATCCCCGGTGCTTTTCAGCCATGATGTTACGACGCGCGGCATGCGTATCGTGCAGATGCCAGGTGAGCAGGGTCCCGTGATCACGGAGATCGGCCCCGAAGCCACACCCAACGTGCCGGCACTGCAGCTGTTCACGCATGCGGGGGTCATTTGCCAGGGACTCGGTGAATACCCGCTCATCGTACTTGATCCATCCCTGGATACGCAGGGAGGTCCCTGTCCTTCCCAGTACACAACCGGGTATTTCATGCCGATCGAGGGACTCCCTCCTCAGATCTGGCATTATGCCATCGGACCGAGTTACAGTACCTCGTCGATGACATCAGACTGGTCCCTCGGCGGTGACGGTTATGTTTCAGGGCGCAGCAGTATTTCCGTCAACGGCGTGCACAGTGCAGTGTTCGACTCATCGGGATTCCAGAAGTCAGCTCGCGCCTCGCTCGTAAATGCGGCGCAGGGACTCCATGCCGAAGCGGGTCCCATGACCGTGCAGCAGGGGACGACGTCGGTATGCGAAGTTTCCGTTGACGCAAAAGATCCTTTGAAAGGCATCGGAGGTTATTTCCGCTTCCAGATTCCGCTTCCGCCCGAAGGAATCAGTGCGTTGCATCTCCCGATCGGGGACTACAACCGCATCACCCCGGTTTCTCTACCGGGACGCATGAAGGAAGAGACGCGGCTGGTGCTTCATCTCGAAGGTTACCATGCGGTGGATGTCCCTTCTCCTGTGGAATTTCAGAACAACATCGGCAGCATACGCAGCGTGATCAAAGCGGACGCACATGATGTGGAAGTTACGCGAGTGCTTACCATTGATGTCGATGAGGTCAAACCCGAGGGATATGTGGATCTGCAGGCACTGCTACGCGCCTGGCGGAATCCCTCACACAATACACTGCTCTTCAAACAGAATTAATACTACACATGCGATGGCCGGTTCATACCCGGCCATCGTCTCGAAATCATGGCCAGAATCAAAATCCACATCCCATCGTCTCTTCCATTTGAGACGGAAATCGGTGTCAGAATCACCGATGCCAACTATGCCGGACATCTCGGCAACGACTCCGTGTTTACGCTGGCGCACGAGGCACGCGAACGCTTCCTCCATTCACTTGGCTTCAGCGAGAGCGATGTCGACGGCATAGGTATTGTCATGAATGACGCTGCGGTAATGTACCGCAGCGAGGCGTTTCCCGGTGAGCGTCTTCGCGTCGAAGTCGGCGTCAGTGACATCTACCGCAAAGGTTGCGATATTCTCTATCGCTTCAGCTGCATTGCGGATGGACGTGAGGTCGCCCGCGTAAAGACCGGTATCGTCTTCTTCGACTTCGAAACACGGACCATGGTGTCGACACCAGAAGCGTTTCTCGAGGCTGTCGGCGCACAGCAGCACTGATGCTGTACCTGGCGCTCTCCGTACTCTGCAGCGTCGGCATCGCGGTAACGTTCAAATACGCCGACCGCATGCGACTGCCCACGTTCGCGCTCTTTACGGTGAATTATCTTATTGCTTCTGCCAGTGCCGTTTCCGGCGCCGGTGGTTTCACCGTACTGGATTTGCGCATTGAAGTGGTCCTCTTCGGCATTCTACTCGGCGCGCTCTTCGTCTGGAGCTTCTATCTGTTCATGCACACGGTCGGCAAGCTCGGGATGGTTATCCCCGTCACGCTGATGCGGATTTCCATCGTTCTGCCTGTCCTCGGTTCAATTCTGCTTTTCGCCGAGCGTCCCACCACACTGCAGTCCGCCGGCATCCTTCTCGCTTTCGTCGCACTCCCGCTGTCTTCGAGGGAAAAGCTCACGCGTGAAACGCTGCGTCCCCTGCTGCGTGAGGGACTGGGGTGGGGACTGGTCCTCTTTGTCTCCTACGGCATCACCGACTTCCTTTTCAAGGTGCAGAAGGAAATGCTTCCCGTGCGCGATGCGTATGATCTGCTCGTCGTAGTCTTCGGAACCGCGGTGGCAATTACCGCCACTGCTGCCGTCCTCCGACGGGAACGGATTTCCACACGCCTGGTCGGTATGGGCACCGTGCTGGGCTTGCTGAACCTGTTCAGCACGTATTTTTTTATCCGCGCCCTTGCGGATCTCCCGGGGATCGTCGTGTATCCGGCGAATGGAATTGGGATTATCCTGCTTTCGTCACTCGTCGGCGTGCTCATGTGGCGTGAATCTCTGCCGCGACGCAATCTTGTCGCGATTTTCATGGCCGTCGTATCACTGGCACTGCTCGCCTGATCCTGTATGCCAACACCCACATCCATAGTGATCCCCGTGCACAATGCCGCTTCGACCATAGAAGGCGCAGTGCAAAGCCTCGATACCTGTGAGCTTGAGGACGTGGAAATCATCGTTGTGGATGACGGAAGCAACGATGAGACTGCCGCACGCCTCGATGCGCTCGTGAAGGAAATTGAGCAGCTGCATGTATTCCGGCAGGACCATCTTGGTATCGTACAGGCGCTGCAGCGCGGGCTGCGTGAGGCCTCCGGGAATTACATTGCACGCATGGATGCCGATGACATTTCCCTGCCGGGACGCATCGAGCGGCAACGACGTTTTCTCGACGAACATCCGCAGGTTGGCCTGGTGACGGGAAAAGTACGTTTCGGGGGAAACAGGGAAGCGGCAGGTGGATATGCGGCGTATGTGGATTGGATCAACACCCTGCGAACGCCTGAGCAGTTCTCTCGCTCCCGATTCGTGGAATCTCCGCTGGCCCATCCCGCCGTGATGTATCGTGCACAATGCGTGCGGGAGCATGGCGGGTATCGTGACGGTCCATTCCCTGAAGACTATGAGCTGTGGCTGCGATGGCTGGAGGGAGGAGTGCGCTTTGCCTCTATCCCGGACGAGGTGCTGCTCTGGAATGACAGTCCTGAACGCCTGTCCCGCACCCATGCACGCTACGATGTCGATGCCTTTTATACCGTGAAATCGCGGTACCTCGCACGCTGGTGCGTTGCGCATGTACGGAGCTGGCCTGAAGTTGTTGTCTGGGGTGCAGGAAGGATCACGCGCAAGCGTGTGCGTTTACTGGAGGCGGAAGGGGCGCGCATACGATGGTGGGTAGATATTGACGCGAAGAAAATCGGTCAGAGAATCGATGGTGTCGAAGTCATTGCACCGGAAAATCTCCCGGCGCCGGGGAGCTGTTTTGTCCTGCCCTATGTCGGCAGCAGGGATGCACGCGCCCAGATATGTGACTGGCTCGAAACGAACGGGTATGTGGCGGGACGCGATTTCCTGCCCGCCGCCTGATCACAGGAGAGGCATCAGGATCCCTCGGATTCTCCGCGACGGAGCAGATGAAATGCGGTGTCCCTTCCAAACCCGTGCTTCATCGCCATTTCAATCCACAGCATGGCCATGGGTTCGAGATAGCGTGCGTGCTGCAGGGGACCGGTAATCACTGCATCGAAACCGATATCCGCGGCCATTTTTCGAACCGTTTCGTTTGCCTTCTTGTTGTCACCGCAGAGAAACATCGTTGCGGCCGTCCCATTGAAATCGGGCTGCTGCATACTTTCCCAGCCCATGGTATTGAATGCCTTCACGACCGGTGTATCGTTGACCCAGCGCGCGAGCTGCTCTGCGCCTGAACTCGAGTGTCCGACAGCCAGGCGGAGTCCCGGCGCGATCGGGTTCGTGCAGTCGACCAGGATATTGCTGCGCAGATTTCCCATTTGCTCTGTTATAGCACGGAGAGCGGAATGTGGCGTCGCGAGAAGTATCACGGAAGTGTGTTTCGCAATATCGTCAATGCTTTCCGTGCAGGCATTCGATCCGGCCTCCTCAAGCAATCGACGGACTTTCTCCGCGTTCGGGTCCCGTACGCCGAAAAGTACATGGTATCCGGCCTGGGCCCAGCGTTTTCCCAGCGTCGCTCCCACATTCCCCACACCGATAATGCCGATGGTCATGAATTCCTCGTTTCTTGTTCTGCATTGTTACCAACACCGCTGACCCTGAAGCCGTGCCCTCGAACGTCATTTTTATACGAGTGCCGCCGCATGTACATTTCAGTATACAAAGAAGGAAAACAAGGCGCAGATGCAGGATTCTCCACATATGAAGGATTTCTCCGACACCGAGCCCACGAGTGATACACAGGAATCCCGCGATACACAGGAATCCCACAATATGGATGAGCCTTTCGATATGGGGGATTTCCCTGCGGCCAGGGATATTGAGCGGGCGGCGGAGCGTATCCGTCCCTACATTCATCACACTCCGATACACAGCTCCGATACGATTTCGGGTATGGTTGGTGCGGAAATTCTCTTCAAGTGTGAAAATCTGCAGAAAGTGGGTGCATTCAAGTACCGTGGCGCTTCGAATGCCGTACACGGACTCGATGAGGCCACCGCGGCACGCGGCGTGGCGACGCATTCCTCCGGCAATCACGCGCAGGCACTCGCGCTGGCGGCGCGTGTCAGGGGTATTCCGGCATACATCGTCATGCCTGAAAATGCTCCTGCAGTGAAGATTCGTGCCGTCGAAGGTTACGGTGCGCAGATCACCTTCTGTCGTCCCACCCTTCAGGCGAGGGAAGACACCCTCGCTGCCGTGGTAGCACGCACGGGGGCGGTTTTCGTTCACCCGTACGATGACTGGAGGATCATCACCGGACAGGCGACTGCGGCAAAAGAAATGCTCGAAAACAGACCGGATGTGGATTTGATCCTGGCACCCGTAGGCGGCGGAGGACTGCTGAGCGGCACCGCGCTTGCAGCGCACTATTTTTCCTCCACAGCGGAGGTTATCGCCGCGGAACCCGAGGGAGCAGACGATGCGATGCGGTCGTTCAGGGCGGGACATATCGTTCCCTCCGTGCAGCCGGATACGATTGCAGATGGACTGCTGACATCGCTGGGCAAGCGAAATTTCGCTGTTATCAGACAGCATGTGCGCGATATCGTGTCCGTCGATGACGACGCGATACGACAGGCGATGCGTCTGGTGTGGGAGCGTATGAAACTCATCATCGAACCGAGCGCCGCTGTGCCGCTTGCTGCCGTGCTCGAGGGACGGATCGATGTGCGGGGCCGCGTTGTGGGCATCATCCTCTCTGGGGGCAACGTGGATCTCGATGCACTGCCATGGCAGAAAGGAAACACATGACACAGCCGTACCGGGCGATTTTTTTCGATGCGGACGACACCATTTTTGACTATCGCAGCGGCGAAAACGCCGCATTTGCTGCGACGGCGAGGGAATTTGGACTGCAGGACAGGCTGGAGGACGCGCAGATGCGATACCGCAAGCACAATGCGGACGTGTGGCGGGCACTCGAGGAGGGACGCATCACACAGGATGCACTCAAGATCGAACGCTTCCATCGTGTCCTGGCGGATCTCGGGGAAAATGTCTCCCGTGCCCCGGAGATGAGTGTGTATTATCTGGACCGGCTTTCCGAACAGACCATCCTACTCGACGGGGCGGAAAACGTGATCGCAAAAGCGGCAGAGCACTTTCTGCTGGTGCTGGTGACGAACGGACTCACCTCGGTGCAGCGGAGGCGTTTCGCTGCAGCACCGGTGACCGGGTATTTCAAAGATATTCTCATTTCCGAGGAACTTGGTGTGGCGAAGCCCGATCCCGCCATTTTCTCACCGGCAATGGAGAAGCATGCGCTGTGCCCGGAGGAAGTGCTCATGGTGGGTGACAGTACGACGAGTGATATGCCCGCAGCACGCAACGCGGGAATGGATTTCTGCTGGGTGAACCCGGCGGGGGAAGAAGTCCCTGACGGATTTGCGCCCCGCTGGGTCGTACGCGACCTTCCGATGCTTGCATTCGAACTCGGGCTTGATATTTCCCGGGGATGAGACAGACACCGCGGTCGCCTGCATTATGCAGTTTCTGCATATTTTTCGCGGCGGATTTATGTATTTTCGCTGACATCTGTTCTTCATGTTACATCACCACGCAATCTCAATGAGGAAGTGTTTATGAAACGTACGATTGTTGCCATGCCCGGCGACGGGATCGGAAAAGTCGTGCTCCCGGAAGCAATTCGCGTTCTCGAAGCGGCCGGTTTCGAGGCGGAGTATGTCAACGGCGATATCGGCTGGGATTTCTGGTGCAAGGAGGGGAATCCCCTGCCGCAGCGCACCGTGGATCTGCTCGCCGAACACAAAATTGGTCTTTTCGGCGCCATCACATCCAAGCCCAAGGCGAAAGCCGCCGCGGAGCTCAGTCCGGAACTGCAGGACAAGGGACTTGTGTACTACAGTCCCATCGTCACCATGCGTCAGCATTTCGACCTGGATATCTGCGTTCGTCCCTGTCAGACGTTCCCGAACAATCCGCTGAATTTCATTCGAAAAGACGCGAAAGGCGGATTCGAGGAGCCACTGGTGGATGTCGTGATTTTCCGGCAGAATACGCAGGGACTCTATGCAGGCGTGGAATGGACCAATCCTCCGCAGAACGTGCGTGAGGCCCTCGCCTCGCACCCTCGTTTCAGGGCCTTCCTCGACGTCCCGGGTGAGGATCTCGCGGTGTCGACTCGCATTTTCACCCGCGAATACTGCAGACGCATTGTCACGGCGGCATTTGAATACGCGGAGAAGCACGGGTACAGGTCCGTCACCATATGTGAAAAGCCCAACGTCATCCGTGAGACGTCGGGAATGATGGAAGCCGAAGCCGCTGAGATCAGCAAGCGCTTCCCTGACATTCAGCTATGGTCGACCAACATTGACGCACAGATGATGTGGCTTACGAAAAATCCGGAAGATTACGGTGTGATTGTCGCGGGAAACATGTTCGGGGATATCGTTTCCGACGGATTTGCCGGACTCGTTGGCGGACTCGGTTTTGCCTGCAGCGCGAACATCGGCAAGGATGTGGCGGTATTTGAACCGACACACGGTTCCGCGCCGAAGTATGAAACGCTGAATCCTTCAATCGTCAATCCCATCGCCATGATGCTCAGTGCCTGCATGATGCTCGATCATATAGGCGAAACGGAGAAATCCGAGCGGATACGCAAGGCGATCTCCACCGTCATCGCGGAGGGCAAGGTTCGCAGTTATGACATGATGAAGCTGCCGGGTGGCGCGCAGGTGATCGAACAGGGTGCTGCCAACACGCAGCAGATTACCGACGCCGTGATCGCACAGCTCTGAGCACGGCGCATGAAATGAAAAAAGGATCCTTCGCGGGATCCTTTTTTTATTTCGTACATGCAGTTCGGGTTACGTGGATGTGCCAGCCAGCATTTCCGCCTGTTTGATGCCGTCGATGAAATTGTCGGCGAGGATGTCTACATGTTCACTCAGGATGGCACGTACGGACGGGATATGCATGCCGCCCAGCATGATTTTCGTACCGGGGAGGTCGCGACGAATCGCAACGAGGAGCTGGAGTGTGGATTCAAGGCAGCCGATGGATTTCATGGTCAGGCAGATCAGGTCGGGTTTCATGTTCGTGGCCGACTTGACCAGTTCCTGCTGAGGTACGGAACTGCCGTACAGGTATACTTTCCAACCCTCCGATTCGAGCATGTTCGCCAGAAGCATCGATCCGATCTCATGGTGCTCGTTCGGCACACAACCGACCATCGCCGTTTTTCCCAGGTCACGTCTCGGAGTCAGCGTGACGGCCTTGCTCGCCACGATCGATTTGATGATCTGGGTGGCGACATGTTCTTCGACGATCCCATGGCGGTTGCTTTCCCAGGCCGTACCGATAAAGATCAGCGAAGGGATGAGGATATCCGTGTACAGCTGTTCATCGGAGAGCTTCTGCTGCTCCCATTCCTGGATGAGCCTGAAACAGCGCCGCCGGTCACCGGCTTCCAGACAATTGATGAACGTTTCCATTTGCGGTTGGACACTCATGCTGCTTCACCTCCCATAAGTTTGCTTTCCCTGCGCCGCAGATCCGAGATGACAGCGGCAATGTCATTGCAGTTGTTGTGTTCCATGAAGGCATGCGTCGCGATTTTCAGTGATGCAAGCATAAGCGGAAGAAAGTTTGCCGGGAATTCCCTGCTTGCAAGATACCCCCGAAGCCAGTCGAGATACTCAAGCAGCGCGGCGGGAAGGCGGTATTTCGCGGTCGCATAAAAATTCTCGATGAATATGCGCACGCTTTCATGCGCGATCCGGGTCTTCACCGGGTCAGTGGCAATTTCCTCAAAATTCGATGCGTGTGCGATACGGTCACACACGGCCGTGGTCATTTTCTCACGATTGCGATGAAACGCTGCCAGATCGGCGTCCGCAATGGCGTCGAACGATAGTGGTTCTGCGACGGCTTCCATGGGCATGGTGTTTTGCATGATTGTGAGCAAAGTTCACTTGAAGAACAATGTTGCCGTGGTAAAAAGTTTCGCAAAAGGGGCTCACCCGCACAGGGAAGGGGATAAGAGCGCTGTTGCGTATATTGCAGGGGCATATGACGGGCCGGAGGGAGGTCACCATCGCCACCAATGATCGGAAGGTAGCATGAACAGAGCTGTAGCAGGACGATCGGGCCGGGGAGTGCGCTCGGATTGTCTCGTCGAGATCACAGAGACCGGAGGGAGCGGTGTCCGCATTGAAATGCAAAGCAAGGTGGATGTGCTCTACGGACGTGCGAACCGGGCGTTGCTCGAGGAGCTGATCAGTTTTTTCAAGCTCGACGGCGTTAATGTTCGTGTGGAAGACAGCGGTGCGCTGCCATACACGATTGCCGCACGCTTCGAGACTGCAATCCGTCGTCTGAACGGCGTTGATGGAACAGGCTGGCTGCCGCCGGCCAGGGTGCAGGGGACGGGGTCGGTCCGGGACCGCTTCCGGAGATCCCGACTGTATCTCCCGGGCAATGATCCGAAACTCGCGATCAATGCCTGCGTGCATGGCGCAGATGGACTCATTCTCGATCTCGAAGACTCCGTTGCCTCGTCGGAAAAGGACGCAGCGCGCATCCTCGTGCGGAACGCACTGCGTGCGGTGGACTTCGGGGCCGCCGAGCGGATGGTGCGTATCAACCAGTTGCCGCTGGGACTCGAGGATCTCGATGCCATCGTCCCGCAGCATCCGGATCTTATTCTGCTCCCGAAAGTTGAGAGCGCTGCCCAGGTGACCGAAGCCGCCGCGCATATCCGGAGACTCCAGGATGGCGCCGGGAGCGCATACGAAATCTATCTCATGCCCATTATCGAAAGCGCAAAAGGTGCGATCGAAGCATACAGTATTGCATGCGCTTCACCCTCGGTTGTTGCTCTGGCCATCGGACTCGAGGATTACACAGCCGACATCGGAGCGGAACGGACGCTGGAAGGGAAGGAAAGCGCCTGGATGCGGGGTGCCGTGCTCAACGCTGCACGAGCGGCGGGAGTGCAGGCCATTGATACCGTGTTCAGCGATGTCACGGATATGGACGGACTTTTCACCAGCGTACTCGAAGCGAAGGCGCTGGGATTCGACGGCAAGGGCTGCATCCATCCCCGCCAGATTCCCGTCGTGCACCGGGGCTTCGCCCCCTCCGACGCGGAGATAGAGAAGGCGAAGCGCATCGTTCTCGCTTTCGACGATGCCGAGCGTCAGGGACTCGGTGTGGTTTCCCTGGGATCGAAGATGATCGATCCCCCTGTGGTCAAACGGGCTCAGCGCAGTATCCGCCTCGCAATCATGTCCGGCTTGCTTGAAAATGACTGGAAGGAGACGCCTGATGAGCAATGATCTGCAGCGCAATGCAGCGGGACGCCTGGTCCCGACTCAGATTAACGGGGAGACGGCCATCCCGTACAAGGGTGTGGGCGCACATGTGCCTTCAGGACGCAAGACCGCTCCTCTGATCAGCCGCTGCGCGGATTACCCCGCGGATGGCAACAAGGTCGTCGCAGATTTGAAGACCGCGCTGGAGCGTGCCGGACTGCGCGACGGTATGACCATTTCTTCGCACCACCACTTCCGCAACGGCGACCTCGTGGCCAACCAGGTGTTCGATGCCGCCGCGGAACTGGGAGTGAAAGACCTGCGATGGTTCCCCTCTGCATCCTTCCCCTGTCACGAACCCATGATTCGCCATCTCGAGAGTGGGGTGCTGCATCACATCGAGGGTTCCATGAACGGTCCCCTCGGCGCCTACGCCTCAGAGGGGAAAATGCGTGGAACCGGGGTGCTGCGTTCCCACGGGGGACGTTACCAGGCGGTGCAGGACGGAGAAGTGCATATCGACATCGCCGTCATTGCGGCACCGACATCCGACCCTTTCGGCAACTGCAATGGCGTCCAGGGTCCTTCCGCCTGCGGGGGACTCGGTTTCGCGCTGGCCGATGCGCAGTATGCGGACCGCGTCATCGTGGTGACCGATAATCTCGTGCCGTTTCCCTGCGTACCCTGGCAGATCATGGGTAACCACGTTGACTATGTCGTCGTGATGGATAAGATCGGCGAGCCGGAAAAAATCGTGAGCGGGACGACGAACATCACGAAGAGTCCCGACCGCCTCCTGATTGCGGAACTGACCGCGCGTTTTGTCGAAGCAGCAGGCATCCTGAAAGACGGTTTTTCATTCCAGGCCGGTGCCGGTGGCACATCGCTGGCATTTGCGATATTTCTGCGCGACATGATGCGCGAGAAAAATATCCGCGCGCGTTTCGTGCGCGGTGGAAGCACGCGCTATCTCGTTGACATGCTCGAGGAGGGACTCACTGACTACATCCTCGATGGCCAGACTTTTGATCTTGCCGGCGTAGCCTCCATGCGTGACAATCCGCGACACATTCACACCAATCCCTTTGTTTCGTACAACTATCACAACAAGGGGAACATCGCATCCATGCTCGACGTCGTCGTACTCGGCGCGACCGAGGTCGACACACATTTCAACGCGAACGTCGTCACGCACAGTGACGGACGACTGCTGCACGGGATTGGTGGATGGCAGAATTGCCTGTTCTCGAAATGCACCATCCTCCCGATTCCCAGTTTCCGGGATCGCATTCCGGTGATTGTCGATGAGGTTACGACGCTCTGTGGTCCCGGTGAACTGATTGATGTGATCGTCACCGAACGCGGCATCGCCATCAATCCACTCAGACAGGATTTGATCGAGGCCACAAAAAATTCTGGGCTGCCGATTCGGAGTATCGATGAGATCAAGGAAGAGGTGGAAGGCATCTGTGGCGGTGTGCCAGACAAGCCGCAGTTCAATGACAATATCATCGCCGCCATCAAATGGGTTGACGGCACCGTGATCGACGTCGTGCGTCAGGTTGCTGAATCGTAGCCGCTGCAATCCGAGCAGATGATATCGTGCTTTGCTGTCTGCGTTGGGCGACGTCCCATGTCGCTACTTGATAATCATGCGTCCGCCGGCATAGTGACGCCGGTAGTAGCTGTCCTCCAGTGACGAGATAATGACACCGGAACTGGAGGAGGCATGAATGAAGCGATCGCTGCCGAGATAGATCCCTACATGTGTGATACCCTTCCCGGCCGTGTTCGCAAAGAACACCAGATCTGCGGGGGCGAGGTCGCCACGGTCACGCTTGCGTCCCTTATGATACAGGTCGCGTGCCCGCCGCGGCAGCTTCACACCGAACTTCCCGAATACGGCATTCACCAGTCCCGAACAATCCACCCCGCGTTTCGTATTGCCCGCATAGCGGTATGGCACCCCCAGCCAGCGATACGACTCATAGACCACCGCGCGCCGTCCACTGCTGATGTCCGCAGGCAGCTGCGGCGCCCCCTTCACACCGGCACCTCCTCCCGATTTCACAGTCGGAGCGGACGACCCGCACGCACTCATGAGCAGCGCCGTAAGCAGGATCACCGGTATTGACACGTTTCGCATCATGGCATAACATAATAATTCCGCGTGAAGAATGCCGTCTTCCAGTAGTCGGCCGATCGCGAATGTCAGTACCCAGGTACCGCAAGCCGGTTGAGAATTGCAGATTACAAATTGCAGATAGCAAATTTCGCCGGAGCAGGGATTGCTCCCCGTGTCGTCTCCCCGGATGTCTGTTGCCATTACGGAAGCAATCCCTGATACTGATGCGGATGGAAAGATGGAATAATCGAAAGATGGAAATCTGACGTCACGGTGTAATAATTCCATTTTTTCATGTTTCTATCTTTCCATTGTCTGCAATTTGAGTAACATTTAGAGGAGTTGGGGTCTGTTGAGGAGTCGAAGCGGACACGAAGCTTGTGAGATAAAGGCATGATGATGCGAAAGGACAGCATTCAGAAGGGACGTTGTACGCTGCTTGTCTGCTGGGTTCTGTTTTCTGCACCAGCCATGGTTGTATGGGCGCAGGGGGTACACGGGGCAGCAGCGAATGCGTCTCCGCAGGTTACGATTCTTCGTTCCGTGAATGATTTACCGGAAGTACGACTGTACTATGTGATTGAGTGCGATGGTGTCAGGCAGTTCGATATCGATGTTTCGCAGCTCAGCGTGACTGAAGACGGACTCTCCCGCACGATACTGGAACACTGCTGCCCCGATACGACGGTGGATTGTCCCATGTCTGTTGCCATTGTGGCCGATGCGGGTGGCGAGATCAGCAGCGTGGCGGGAGAATTCAAGGAAGGATTGCATGCATTCATCCGTGATCTGCATGCCGGTGAAGATGCATCCGTGTTCTACTACAGCCAGGCTCCCATGCTCGGGCAGGGGAGGACCAGCGATACGACGCTGTTGCACGCTGCGATAAACAGCATCCCCGGAAATGTACAGCGCGCTTTCTACGATGCGGTATATGCTGCTGTGGAAGAAGTTGCCGCGAACGGATCCGGAGGATGCAAGTCCGTAATCGCGTTCGCGGGAGGACCAGACAACGCATCGCAGCTGCACTACCGGGACGATGTCATAGAGCTGGCGAAGTTACACAACGTCCACGTGTATGTGGTAGCGATAGGATCTGCGTTCAACACCAACGATATGCTGCTGCTTGCGTCCAACACCGGTGGACTGCACGAATCTCTTTCACCTGCCGGTGTCACCTCGCTCCCAGGGATACTCGCAACGTTTGCCGGGCATACCCGGCGTGCTTTCGAAGAATGCCGGCTGGTAATCGATGCCGGCTGTGCCGACGGAAAGTCACACAAGCTTTTTATCACTTGCGATGAAATCTGCGGGTCGTCCAGGTCCTGGTACTACTCGTACGGTGTGGGGTTGGATTCTTCGTCGCTGACAACGCTGCCGATGCATCTGGGAGAATATGACGTCACGGGGAATTCGGAATTCATCGTGCAGTTGCAGCTCGATAGTCCGATTCTGGGGGGACGGTTTGAAGCATTCGACTTTTCCCTGGTGTATGACAGGGCCAGACTCACACTGACAGAACTTTTCGCTCCGCAGGGAAGCATGCTCGAAGGGGTGAACCTGCAGTACTTTGGCAGGCCGTATGGGACGGAAGTTCACATCAACAATCCTGCCCGTTTCAACGGCGCAGACCTGCTGGCATTTCGGTTCGAAACGCTCATCACGCCGTATGACACCGTATCGACTGAAGTGCGCATCGAGGAAGCCAGTTTCCGCAAGGGGTGCCTGCGGCCTGTGATCCAGCCAGCGGAGGTGCGTATTCGCACGGGAACGGCGTCGGTCATCTGCGATGCGGCCGCACCCGACGCGCTTACCTGGCAGGTGAGTTCACAGCACTATGCGCCAGACCCCTTTGTGGCCACGTTGAATGTGCAGAATATCGGGGACGGGGGTGCGACCGGAATGCGTTTCCACATTGACTACGATACGGCTGATGTCATGCTGGTGTCCCCGGCTGCGGATGTGATTCCCGTCGATGACGTGCTTTTCCCGTCCAACAGGGATGGAGCTTCCTGGCAGCTTTCTGCGCGTCCCCGCACCTCAAATGACACCATCGTCCTGCGCATGACCGCGGAATTCGACAATGCCGCACCGGTCACCTGTACCCGGCGCATTCATGTGCCTGCTTCCGCGCGGACAATGTACTGCGGACTCGATGTCCCCACGCTCATTCCTGACACCGCCCTGCGGCGATATGATCCGATGCCGTTGCCGGTGACACTTACCGTCCACAATCCTGCCGGCGATACACTTCGCAACGTACGTGCCCGACTGGTGCTGCCTTCACAGCTGAACCTGGCAGCTCCCGATGCACCTGACGGTTACGAGAAGGACGTATTGCCACCACACATTCCACCCCTGCGCAGTGGAGTACAGACCTGGATGCTCGAACATCCACTCACCCCCACGAAACTGCAGTACATCGTCGGCGTCTGGGTGTACGCCGGGAACGGAGATTCCACTTTCTGCCAGACGCTTGTAACCATACCCGCCATTGCAGCACCCATTCTCAAGGCGACGTGTTCAGTTCCGCAATCCATCACTTTCGACACGGGGCACGGCGAGTACATGCCCAATCCCTTCAGTGTCTCGTTGACCTGCAAAAACGAGGGGTCGCGCAATGCGGTAGGAGTGTACGGTGAGCTGATACTACCGCCGGATTTTATTCTTGAGAACCAGTTTCAACCCCTCAAAGAGCGCTTCTCTCCCTCAACGGTGATACTTCCACAGGAGGAGCGCTCGCTCTACTGGGCCGTGCGTTATACCGGGAATGCGACCATCCCGGAGTATCCCGTGTTTGCGTTTCGTGTATACGCCGTAGGCGGTGCCGATCTGGCGCTCGATACCATGGAACTCTCCCGTGTCCTGCGCATTGTTCCCGAGCTTCCCTCCTGGGCCTGCGGACTCGAAATGCCCGACACTCTGCATCTCGACAGCAGTGGAACAGGTATTGAGCCGAATCCCTTCACGCTGCGTTTTGCGGTGGGCAATACCGGGACACTGTCCGCAGCACTGCATCGCGTCCGCCTGACCCTGCCGCTGCAGGAAGGAATCTCCCTGCATCCATCTTCACCGATGGGACTCGATGACAGTGTCAACGTGGTTATCGGCAGCGCATCCACCGCGAGGTTCGAATGGCTGATCAACGTGCAGCACAGCAGCCGGACCCGGGATCTCTCCCTGCGCGCCACTGCCTGGGACGATCTGGGAGGACAGATAGAATGCGTGCAACCGCTGCATATTGATCCCGTTCCCCATCAGCTTGCCTGCAGCGATCTGCGTACTCCAGGGATGCTGTGCGGGAAGGAAGGGGAGACCTTCAGCGTTCGCGCTTCGCTGAGAAATTCCGGAGGTGTCAACGTGAATACACCTACGGCACTGTTGGAATGGTCCGACAAAGACGACATCGCCCTGCTGTCACAGCCGGGCAATGAAAATCCACAGAGCCGCAGTGTCATTTTCCCGGGTCAGGAGATGGAGTTTACCTGGCAATTCGAACTGCTGCGCGGTAATACGGGTCCCACTCCTGTCAGCATTCCTTTCACGCTGCGCTACAGCGGGGAGGGGATACCCGTCAGCAGCGGGGGCCATGCCTGTGCGGACTCGCTGCGTATTCTCAGCAGAATGCATGCGCCAGTACAGATCGTGGGAAATCCGGTCGCATGCGTGGGCGACACTGTCTTGCTCGATGCGGGCGATGGATATGCACATTATGCATGGAATACTGGAGACACGCTTCGCTGGCTGTACGTCACGGAGAGCGGCACATACTTCGTCCAGCGCATGACACCCGGTATTCCCTCATGTCCCGTTTCGTCCGACACCGTGGATGTGCTGTTCCATCCGCTGCCTGCGCAGCCCGTCATCGCACGCCACGGCGATACATTGGTGGCGCCGGATGCGAGCAGCTGGCAATGGCTGCTCAACGGACAGATCATCCCGATGGCAACCTCGCGGGAATATCTCGTGATGGTAGACGGAGAGTACAGCGTGCGCATCGGTAATGAATTCGGATGCAGTGCGCTTTCCGATGTGTTCACGGTCATCCTGACCGGGACCTCCCCGCCGCAGCCCGGCGAGCTCTCGCTACAGGTTTTTCCGAATCCTTTCAACGCCAACTGCACCGTGCAAATCAGGGGAGGAACAGCCCGGGTTCTGCAGCTGACAATAACCGATCTGCTCGGAAGGGAAGTACTGAACCGCGATATCTTCTCTGACGGGAAACGTACGAGCGTCCTTCTCGATCTCTCAGCCCATCCCCCGGGCATTTATCTGCTGCATCTCGCAGGTGTCCCGGAGGGATACACACAACGCCTGTTCCATATCGGCGGAGAATAGAAGGATGGAAAAATGCAACGATGGAAACATCACGGCGTGATGTCATATTTCCATCTTCCATTTTCCATTTTTCCATAGCGTGCCCCATCAGGGATTGCTTCCTCGAAGCCAACAGGCATCCGGATACACGGCCGGGGGAAGCAATCCCCGCTCCTGCCCAGTTTGCATCTGCCATCTGTCATCTTCATCTGTCATCTTCATCTGTCATCTTCATCTGTCATCTGTCATCTGTCATCTGCCATCTGCCATCTGCCATCTGCAATCTGCAATCTGCAATCTGGAATCTGGAATCTGGAATCTGGAATCTGGAATCTGGAATCTGGAATCTG